>JAAZZZ010000072.1 GCA_014238985.1 Gammaproteobacteria bacterium | reverse complement strand
GGGATGAGGTGTGTGCGTTGTAGCCCATGAAGATACAGTTGATCAACGGGTTGATTGCTGGTAAAGACTAAACACACGCCTTGATCTAGCCACTCGAGTATTAAGGGTCCTAATAGCATCACAGTTGTAATGTCTGTAATTTCAAATTCATCTAAGCAGATCAAGCGAGTGCGTTGAGCCCACTGACGGGCAAGACGTGTGATGGGGTTGGAATGTCCACGATGCTGTTCCAATTGAGTTTGAATTTCTTTTAAGCAGTCAGATGTTTGCCAAAATTGTTTATCTTGAATGGGGGTGTGCTCATAGAATAAACGCAACAAAGTGCTCTTGCCTGAACCAATTGTTCCCCACAGGTAAGCGCCAGGGCAGTGTGATCGCTGTTTAAACCATGTGCGCTGTGTCGATAGGCCAGTAGAGATCGCATTTAAATGTTGCATGATGGCATGTTGAATAACATTGGGGCGTAAAGTATTCTGCGCAATGCAAGCGGTATAAGCTTCGAAGGGTGTCATTCAGCAGGTGCCGTCATCGCAGCGGGTTGGACCATTTGATCGAAGGTTGCTTCATCAATGACCTCTAGCTTCAAGCAGGCTTCTTTTAAGGTCAGATTGTCATGCAAAGCAGTGTGGGCAACAGTTGCAGCCACATCGTAGCCGATATGGGGGCTGAGTGCTGTGACGAGCATCAGTGAGTTATTGAGTAATTCAGCCACACGTGGTTCATTGACAGACAAACCTTTGACCGCAAATTCGGTGAAACTAGACAGCGCATCAGCCAGTAATTGAACGCTATGTAACAGATTATGTATGATCATTGGTTTATACACATTCAGCTCAAAATGGCCTTGTGCTGATCCTGCTGTGATGGCTGTGTGATTCGCCATGACTTGCGCACAGACCATGGTCATGGCTTCACACTGCGTTGGATTGATTTTGCCGGGCATGATCGAGGAGCCCGGTTCATTTTCAGGCAGGTGTAATTCGCCCAAGCCACAGCGTGGACCTGACGCCAACCAACGTAGATCATTTGCAATTTTTGTCAGTGTGCAGGCCAGTGCATTGAGGGTGCCGGACAGCAAGACCAGCGGATTATGCATGCTGAGCGCTGCAAATTTATTGGGTGCTGAAACAAAGGGCAAATGTGTGAGGGTTGCTAAGGCGTCTGCAACACTGTGTGCGAATTTTGGATGTGTGTTCAGCCCAGTTCCTACGGCTGTGCCGCCCAGTGCCAATTCAAATATAGGTTTAAGTTGTGTTTCAATGGCGGTTTGATCAAGTGTTAAGGCGCTGATATAACCTGAAAATTCTTGCCCAAAGGTTAAGGGGACGGCATCTTGCAAGTGTGTGCGTCCAATCTTCACAATGGCACTGAAAGCCTCCATTTTGTCTGTCAGTGCTTCAATGAGTTGATGTAAGGCAGGCTGTAATTGATGTACGGTCATCTCGACGGTGGCGATGTGCATGGCCGTGGGAAAGGTATCATTGGAGGATTGTGAACAATTGACATGATCGTTTGGATGAATGGGGTCTTTGCTGCCCAGTGTGCCGCCCAATTGTTCGATGGCATAATTGGCAATGACTTCATTGGCATTCATATTGGTTTGTGTGCCACTGCCGGTTTGCCAAATGCTTAAGGGAAAGTGATCATCAAGTTGGTTTTCGGCGACAGCTTGAGCGGCTGTGACGATGGCCGTTGTGCGTGTGTCGCTGAGCTTGCCCAATGCCTGATTGGTGGTGGCTGCTGCCTGTTTGATCAAACCAAAAGCACGAATGATCGCAGGTGGCATGCGATCAATGCCGATCTTAAAGTGGTGTAAAGAGCGTTGTGTTTGTGCGCCCCAATAGCAATCTTCGGACACTTCAATGCTGCCCATACTGTCTGTTTCATTACGTGTGGTCATAGTGCCTCTTGCGTAAAATAGAGAAATTTGAGTTTACGTGAGTTTATACGTGAGTACAAATACGAATGATCATGATCAGGCGTTAAGATTGGATTTTACAGATTAAGGTCATATCAGGTAAAGTAGCTGTAATACAGTCATTTGGATAAAACATGTCTCAGTTAAATCAAGCGCTCATCCGTCGACCCCGTCGTTTGCGACAAGATGCGCGATGGCGCGCCTTCGTTCAATCTCAACATTTACATGCAGTCAACTTCATCATGCCTTTATTCATTAAAGCAGGGGACAAGATCTGTCAGCCTATTCAAAGCATGCCGGGTCAATTTCAATACAGTTTAGATCAATTGCCTCAAGTGGCTGAACGTCTTGCAGAATCTGGTATTCAGAATGTTTTATTGTTTGGCGTGGTGCAGGATAAAGACCCCCTGGGTCAAGCAGCCGCTCAATCGAATGGGCTCATTCAGCAAGCCATTCAAATACTCAAGCACTGTTGTCCGCATTGGTTGGTGATCGCGGATCTGTGTTTTTGTGAATACACAGACCATGGGCATTGTGGTGTGCTCGATGCGAATGGACAGCTAGACAATGATGCCACATTGCCACATTTGGTGGCACAAGCTGTGAGCTTATCAAAGGCCGGCGCAGATCTAGTCGCACCCAGTGGTATGCTCGATGGTATGGTGGCAGCCGTGCGTGCAGGGCTGGATGCACATGGACACACGCAATGTGGCATCATGAGTTATGCCGTTAAATATGCTTCAGGACTGTATGCGCCTTTTCGTGAAGCAGGAGAGGGCGCGCCTCAGTCAGGTGATCGCTTGTCGCATCAAATGCATGTCGCCAATGGTGAAGAGGCTCTGTTAGAAGCCCGCTTAGATGTTGAGCAAGGGGCTGACATGTTATTGATCAAGCCGGGTTATGGTGATGTGGTGTATCGTGTGACGCAACAGTATCCAGACATACCTGTGGGGGCGTATCATGTGAGTGGGTCGTATGCCATGATTAAAGCAGCCGCTGAAAAGGGTTGGTTGAATGAAGCTGAGGTGATTGAAGAAGTCATGCTGGGCTATCGACGTGCTGGTGCTCAATTTATTGTCACGTATTTTGCAGACTGGATCACACAGCATTTATGTTAGATGGAGAGAGGGGATGAAGACTGCACAAAAGTTTGTGTGCCAATCTTGTCAAGCGCCACATCCAAAATGGGCTGGGCAGTGTAGTCAGTGTCGCGCTTGGAACAGCTTAGAGGCCATGAGCCAAGCGCCTGTTTCCAAGGTGCAAGCGAGCCCACCTCAGCGTCTATCAGATGTAAATGTATCAAAATGGCCTAGAATGCCTACCGCTTTGGGCGAATTTGATCGTGTGCTAGGGGGTGGATTGGTGCCGGGGGCCGTGGTGTTGTTGGGCGGTGATCCGGGTGTCGGAAAATCAACTTTACTGCTTCAGGCCTTGGGCCAATTGTCTCAAAAACATCGAATTTTATATGTGACGGGTGAGGAATCACTGGAGCAAGTGGCTGCGCGGGCGCAACGGTTAAATGTGCCGTTAGAAGATACTTGGGTGATGGCTGAGACAGATTGTCAGGCCATTTTAGCAGAGGCTCGAGTACACCGTACTGAGATCATGGTGCTTGATTCAGTTCAAACGCTGGGCATATCAGAGGTTGCAGGTGCGCCTGGCAGTGTCAGTCAGGTGCGTGCTGTTACGCATGCCTGTGTACAATTTGCAAAACAACACAATACTGCTATTTTTTTAGTGGGGCATGTGACGAAAGATGGCGCATTGGCAGGGCCGCGTATGCTGGAGCATATGGTGGACACTGTCTTGTATTTTGAAGGAGAGAAGGATCGAACTTATCGTATGGTGCGTGCGGTCAAGAACCGTTTTGGGGCGGTGAATGAAATGGGGGTGTTTGCCATGTTGGATCGCGGTCTTAAGCCGGTGAGCCATCCCAGCGCCTTGTTTTTATCGCACACTGAGCAACCCATGCCAGGCCGTGTGATCATGGCCACTTGGGAGGGCACACGGCCTTTATTGGTGGAGGTGCAAGCTTTAGTCGATGACAGCCAAGGATCACAACCACGTCGTGTGATGGTTGGGTTGGAGAGTCAGCGTGTGGCCATGCTGTTGGCCGTGCTCAGCCGACATGTGGGCTTGAGTACTGCAGGACAAGATGTATTTATTAATGTTGTGGGCGGTTTGAGAGTGCTTGAGCCTGCTGCAGATTTAGCGATTTTAGCTGCGGTGATGTCGAGTGTGCGCAATCAAGCTTTAAATGCAAGTACTGTCGTATTTGGTGAGGTGGGTTTAGGGGGCGAGTTGCGCCCGGTGCCATCCGGTCAGGCACGTCTTGCAGCAGCGGTTCAGCATGGTTTAAAGCATGCTTGGATTCCAGCAGCCAATCAACCAAAGCCTAAGGACTTACGGGCTGAGGGGCTCAGTGGCTGCCAATGTCATGCCTTTCATACGGTCGATACACTGTTAAATCAATTGTTTGCTTAAGGTGCTACGGGGCGAGGTGTTCGGGCTCAGATTCAGGTGTAGTGCTTGGGGTAAGCGTTTCTGTTGTTTGGCGCAGCACTTGCTGATTGATTGAAGCTTGGATTAATGGAGTGCCACCAGGAATGTCAATGATTGGCACAGCTGTCATGGGCAGCAAACTTTCAGTCATCAGGAGTGATGGTTGTTTTTTAATTCAGTGACGCCTTAATTTGATTGAGCAGTGTGAAAGTCCTCAAACCCTTTAAGGCGTAATTGACAACTGTCGCATGTGCCGCATGCAGGGTTT
>JAAZZZ010000071.1 GCA_014238985.1 Gammaproteobacteria bacterium | reverse complement strand
GAGCCACTATGATGTTGATGCATACATCAAACAGATCATGCAGCAACAACAGACCTTATGTGAGCACGCCCTTGCACAGTTACCCACCAATGATTATCTCGTTGCGTTACGCCATTTATTGACCTGGGTGATGAATCGTAGTAATTAAAAGCACAGGCTTGAAAGTTGATCTTATCGATGGTATCTTGAGAGATATTTAGGCACGTAGCTCAGTGGTAGAGCATCACCTTGACATGGTGGAGGTCGGTGGTTCAATCCCACTCGTGCCTACCAGATCTTTTGTGAAGGATTCAACATGCCCACACTTACATTGCCGGACGGTGCTCAGCGTACCTACGATCAGGCCCCGACAGGGATGGATGTTGCTTTGAGCATCAGTCCTCATTTGGCCAAAGCGTTGGTTGCCGTTCAAGTCGATGGCGTATTGCAGGATGCAGATGGTCTGATTGAACAAGATGCGGCTGTGCGCATTATTACGGCTAAAGATGATTTGGGCTTAGAAGTGATTCGCCATTCAACGGCGCATCTTTTGGCTCAAGCGGTGAAGCAACTGTACCCGAGTGCGCAAGTGACCATTGGGCCGGTCATTGAAAACGGGTTTTATTATGATTTTTTCTATCCACCCGGCTTTAATCCAGAGGATTTAGAGGCGATTGAAGCGCGCATGACGGCCCTTGCTCAAGCGGCTTTGCCGGTGAAATATAAGGCAGTGGCACGTGATGAAGCCATTCAATATTTTGAAGGCTTGGGTGAGCAGTATAAAGCAGAGATCATTCGAGATATTCCACCTGAAGAAACACTCACCCTCTATACTCAGGGGGATTTTACGGATTTATGTCGTGGACCACATGTGCCGAACACCTCGCATTTACGGGCCTTTAAGCTCACCAGTTTAGCGGGGGCTTATTGGCGAGGTGATAGCAATAATCCGATGTTGCAGCGGGTGTACGGTACCGCTTGGGCCGAACCCAAACAACTGCGTCAATATTTAAAGCGGCTTGAAGAGGCTAAGCGACGCGACCATCGTGTTCTAGGCAAGAAAATGGATTTATTTCATATTCAAGAAGAAGCGCCTGGCATGATTTTTTGGCATCCACGTGGTTGGCGTTTGTATCAGTTAGTGCGTGCTTATATTCGCAAGCGTTATGAGGCGTATGGCTATCAGGAAGTATGGACTCCACAGTTGGTTGATATGAGTTTATGGGAGCGATCAGGCCATCAATCGAAATTCAGTGAGGAGATGTTCAGCATTGAAACAGACAGTCGCACCTATGCGCTCAAACCTATGAACTGTCCGTGTCATGTGCAGCTCTTCAATCAAGGCTTACGCAGCTATCGTGAGTTGCCTTTGCGTTTGGCTGAGTTGGGGTCGTGTCACCGTGCAGAACCATCAGGCACCTTACATGGGCTGATGCGATTGCGTCATTTTGTACAAGACGATGGGCATATTTTTTGTACTGAGGCACAAATCGGTGCAGAAGTATCTGCCTTTATTGAGCAGGTGCAACAGACCTATCGTGACTTTGGATTTGACTCAGTGTCGGTGGTGTTATCGACCCGGCCCGCGTCTCGCGTAGGGGATGATGCAGTCTGGGATAAAGCTGAACAAGCGCTGGAGACTGTGCTTAATGAGAGTGGTGTTGCGTGGACCTTATGTCCAGGTGAAGGGGCTTTTTATGGTCCTAAAATTGAATTTGCATTGAAGGATTGTTTAGAGCGTGTATGGCAATGCGGAACAGTGCAGCTTGATTTTTCAATGGCCGATCGTCTTGAAGCCCACTATATTGCGGAAGACGGTTCTCGACAAGTTCCGGTGATGATTCATCGGGCAATGTTAGGTTCTTTAGAGCGTTTTATCGGTATTATTTTGGAAGAAACAGAAGGGGTGTTGCCGTTATGGCTGGCGCCAATACAGGTTGTGGTGGCGAGTGTGACAGATGACACAGCGGATTATGCCTTAGATGTGGTTAAAAAACTCATGGCTGCAGGTGTGCGTGCTGAATCTGATTTGCGTAATGAAAAAATAGGCTTTAAGATTCGCGAACACACCATCGCTCGAGTGCCACTGCTGGCGGTGTGTGGGCAAAAAGAAGTGGATGCAGAGACTGTCTCTATACGTCGACAGTCGGGAGAGCAGTTACCAGTTATGTCAGTTGCAGACTTAATCAAGCAGGTGAAGGACACCTGCCCGTGATTCAATTAAAACATATGAGGAGGATATTATTAGCAGTCGTTCGGTGAACCGAGTCAATGAAGAGATCACAGCACCTCAAGTGATCGTGGTGGATTCAGAGGGAACGCGTCTTGGGGTGATGCCCCTTTCAGAGGCCATTGCAGTCGCGCAAAAAGATGATTTAGATTTAGTGGAAGTAGGCCCCAAAGACACACCGCCTATTTGTCGGGTGATGGATTTTGGTCGATTTAAATTCAAATCACAGCGTAAGCGTAAACAAAAATCTTCTAAAAAAATGAATAAAGAAGTTAAATTCAGACCGGTGACAGATGTGGGGGATTATCAAGTTAAAATCAAACGTATCATTAAGTTTTTAGAAGCTGGAGCACGTGTTCAAATTACAGTGAGATTCCGTGGTCGTGAGATGATGCATGCTAATTTAGCTGAAGATTTAATGACGCGCGTTATCGAGGATATTGGCGATTTGGCTGTCATTGAATCACCCCCTAAAACAGAAGGCCGTCAGATGATGATGGTGATTAACAGTAAATCCACTTGACAGTATGATCTAATCAGTTAGAATGCTTGGACTTTTGTTGCTTTTTAAAGTGTTGAGTTCGGCTCAGCCAGCAGCAAGGTGATGAAAAGAAGAGGGTGCTATGCCAAAAATGAAAACACATCGAGGTGCAGCCAAACGGTTTACGCGTACAGCTGGAGGCCTTAAACGACGTTGTGCCAATCGCAACCATATTTTAACCAAGCGGTCACGCGGGGTTAAGCGGCGATTGCGTTCACCAGCGTATGTCGGTAAAACCATGCTGCGTGCTGTGAAACGCATGTTGTGTCTTCAGTAAGCTCAGTTTTAGGAGAATACAATGCCCAGAATTAAACGCGGTGTTCAAGCGCGACGTCGGCACAAAAAGATTTTAAAACAAGCATCAGGCTATCAGGGTGCACGTTCTCGCATTTATCGAGTCGCAAAACAAGCTGTGATTAAGGCTGGACAATATGCTTATCGAGACCGTCGACAGAAAAAACGTCAGTTTAGACGGTTATGGATTGCACGTATTAATGCAGCAGCACGTCTGTGCGGGCTCAATTATAATGCTTTAATTGCAGGGCTTAAAGTTGCGAAAGTCGAACTCAATCGTCAGATGTTGGCGGATTTGGCCGTGCAAGATTTTGAAGCCTTTAAACAGATTGCTGAGCTGGCTAAAGCCGCCCAGCCAGATCATTCAGGTGCTGCTTAAGTTTCCTGAGGTATGTGTGTCGCTCAACTAAGGGAACGTCATGGGTGATCAACCGGCATCTAGCTCCGAGATAGATATTCCCTCAATGTTGTCGCGTATTGAAGCCTGTTCATCTGAATCTGAGCTAGAGGTTTTAAGGCTGGAATGGCTTGGACGTCAAGGGGTGATTACGCAACAGCTTAAATGTTTAGGTCAAATGTCAGCTGAAGCACGTGCCACTCAGGGTGCTGCGCTCAATCAAGCGAAATCAACACTGCTTTCACACATACAGATGCGTCGAGATGTATTGGGATCTGAAGCCATGCATGCACAACTCATGTTAGAAGGTTGTGATGTCACGTTGCCGGGGCGTGTGCGGGCTGAAGTCGGTCAGATTCATCCTGTAATGCGCACTCAAAGCTGTTTAGAAAGACAGTTCCAGCAGCTTGGTTTTGAAGTTTTAAGCGGCGAATGCAGCCAAGAAGTTGAAACCGAATACTATAATTTTTCTGCATTGAATATTCCGGAGAGCCATCCAGCGCGCGCAATGCATGACACGTTTTATCTTAAAAATGGTCAGTTATTACGCACACACACGTCGCCCGTACAAATTCGTATTTTACAAGAAAACCCTCAATTACCTTTGCGTATAGTGACGCCAGGCAAAGTGTTTCGCTGTGATTCAGATCAGACGCACACGCCGATGTTTCATCAAATGGAAGGCTTGGTGGTAGATAAAACGTGTCATTTTGGTCATTTAAAATCATTGATTGAGACCGTGCTTGAAGGGTTTTTTGAGCAGGCTGTGGTGTTGCGATTTAGACCTTCTTATTTCCCATTTACAGAACCCTCTGCTGAAGTGGATATACGTTGGCCCTTATCAGGTGGCGCAGACTCAACGTGGTTAGAGGTTTTAGGGTGTGGCATGGTGCATCCGCATGTATTGGCTGAATGTCGAGTGGATGCAAATCAATACCGTGGGTACGCCTTTGGATTTGGTTTGGATCGTTTGACAATGCTTAAATATGGCGCAGAAGATCTACGTAGCTTTTTTTCTGGAGATCTTGGATTTTTAGAACAATTTAAATGAATGGAGTAGATGTGTGGCAGTGTTGATCAGTGAAGCATGGCTGAAAGAATGGACGGCGCAAGCTGTTTTAGCTGATGATGTAGCGGTTCAATTGACAGAAGCAGGCTTAGAGGTCGATGACATTCAAGCGGTATCGGCTTTGCCAGACAGGATTGTGATTGGTCAAGTGCTGTCAGCTGAGCCACATCCAGATGCTGACCGTTTGCGTGTCTGTCAAGTGGTGGTGGACGAAGGTGTTGTTGAAGCCACAACCATTGTATGTGGTT
>JAAZZZ010000070.1 GCA_014238985.1 Gammaproteobacteria bacterium | reverse complement strand
AATCGTGGCCACATTGTTTTTTGAGCCCAGCACACGGACGCGCGCGAGTTTTACAGTGGCTGCACATCGTTTGGGTGCAAAGGTCATTGACTTGAATTCGATGTCGTCATCATTACAAAAAGGTGAGACCGTGACAGACACGGTGGTTAATTTAGCTGCAATGGGTGTCAATGCTTTTGTGATGCGTCATCGGGAGCCGGGTTTGCTTGAACGGGTGGCTGCAGCCATGACAAAGGGACATGTGATCAGTGGGGGAGAGGGCTGCCATCAACATCCGACACAAGCTTTGTTAGATGCCTTAACTTTGCAGCGTCATTGTCGGCCTTTTAAGGATTTATCTGTGGCAATTGTGGGTGATGTGGTTCATTCAAGGGTTGCACGGTCAGAAGTTGCTTTGCTGAATCTTTTGGGTGTTCAAGACATTCGGTTGGTTGTGCCTTCGGTGCTCAGTCCTCATGCGCCTTGGCCTGGAACAGTTTTGGTGCATGTGCTTGAAGCAGGGTTACAAGATGTTGATGTGATTATTGTTTTGAGGGGGCAGGTGGAGCGCATGAGCCCCTCAGTGCGTGTGCAGTTCGAACAGGTGGCGCCGCACTTTATTTTGACACAACCTGCTTTGATGGCGGCAAAGCCTGATGTGGTGATCATGCACCCAGGGCCTGTGAATTCTGGAGATGAGATTGCGCATGAGGTGTTACAAGACCCGCGTTGTATGATTTTGGCACAAGTGACGTATGGTGTTGCCATGCGTATGGCGATTTTGTCCCAATTGTTGAATATTTAAAGGCCTTTTAAGTTTTGAGCATTTTGTCGGATTTTTTGAGAAGTTTTTTAGTAAAGTTGGGTATGAAGATTGCGAAGAACGTTGTCATGTGTTGAAAGGATGTTCCACGTGGAACATCCTTGACACAATCCTGGCGCTGTTGACGATTAGCCGCTAGAATGGGTTCATTATTTTTCGAATAAGATGTGAGGTGGGCACAAAGATGTCAGATGATGTTTGGCGGGCGTGTTTAGCGTATTTCGAACAAGGTTTGTCTCGACAAGATTTCAATACATGGTTGAGGCCTTTGCAAAGTGATTGGCGTTCAGATGGCCTCTATATTTTAGCGCCCAATGACTTTGTGCTGAAATGGGTAGGTGAGCATTATTTTGCTGAAATTTGCACACAAGTAAAGCAACATTTTCCTGAGGCTGTACCCCAAGTACGCTTAATTGTGGGTACTAAAACCGCTGAGGTAAAACCCGCTACAACAGCGCATGAAAAGATCAATCAACCTGGGCAAGTTAATCAAGTTAATGATGTGAGCCTTTTAAACAGCCAGTTTACCTTTGATCGTTTTGTGACAGGGTGTTCAAATGAACTGGCCGTGGCAGCGGCGATGCAAGTCGCTCAAGGACAAGATGGTGGTTATAATCCATTGATGATTTATGGCGGAGTTGGATTGGGTAAAACACATTTGATGCATGCAATTGGACGCCAAATTCTTGAACAAGATTCAAGCAAACGTGTGCGTTATTTACATGCAGAACGTTTTGTGACTGATATGGTTAAAGCCTTACGCCGCAATCAGATGGATCAATTTAAAAGCAATTACCGTCAAGTGGATATTTTATTGGTTGATGATATTCAGTTTTTTGCTGGAAAAGAGCGCTCTCAAGAGGAATTTTTTCACACATTTAATGCCCTCATGGATGCGCATCAGCAGATTGTGCTGACCAGTGACCGTTTTCCTAAAGAGTTAGAAGGCTTAGAAGATCGGTTGAAATCTCGATTCAGTTGGGGGTTGGCGGTGAGCATTGATCCCCCCGAGCTTGAGACGCGTGTTGCGATTTTAATGCGAAAAGCACAGCAATCAAAGGTAAATCTTTCTCAAGAAGTGGCGTTTTTTATTGCACAGCATGTACGGGCAAATGTGCGTGAACTTGAAGGTGCTTTAAAGCGAGTGATTGCCAATGCGCACTTCACAGGGCAGGCCATTACCTTAGAGTTTACGCGTCATGCGTTAGGTGATATGTTGGTGGTGCATGCTAAAACCACTCAAATTGAAAATATACAAAAAATTGTGGCGCGATTTTATTCAGTTCAAGTGTCTGACTTGTTATCAAAACGCAGGACACGCTCTATTGCATGGCCGCGTCAAATGGGGATGTATCTTGCACGGGAATTGAGTTCAAAAAGCTTACCAGAGATTGGAGCAGCTTTTGGCGGACGTGATCATACAACGGTTTTGTATGCCTGTCGTAAAATTAAAAATCAACTTAAGGCTTGTGCCAGTGCTCAAGAAGAATACGAAGCTTTGTTGAAAATTTTAGCTGTTTAAGTGAGGTAAATATGAAAGAGTCTGTTGTCGTTGAACCAGCGCTTTCGGAGGCTCAAGCGCCTGAGCAATGTTGGTCAATTGGTCGGGATGTTTTATTGGATGGGCTCAAAACCGTTGCAGGTGTGGTTGAGTCATCTCAAGTGTTGCAAATTTTATCGCATGTTCAATTGACGGCGACGCAACAAGAATTACGTTTGGTTGCCAGTGATTCAGAGGTTGAGTTACTGACAACAGTTCAACTGTCTGCTCCAGTGACTGAAGCGTGTTCGGTGTCTGTTTCGTGTCGCAAGCTCATCGATGTGTGTCGCACGTTGCCGCAGGATGCACTGTTAGTCTTTTATTTTGTCGAAGGATGGCTCACAGTGAAATCGGGTAAAACGCAATTTAAGTTGGCCACATTACCTGCAGATCGTTTTCCCTTATTACATATTGGAGATACGCAAGCTTCTGTGATGTTGCCTGAGAAATTGTTACGACAAGCCATTCAAAAAACACATTTTTCAATGGCGCATCAGGATGTGCGTTTTTTTCTCAATGGGCTTTATATACAAATTCGTCCAGGGCAGATCATGACGACTGCAACAGATGGACATCGTTTAGCGCGGTTTGTGATGACAGCTGTTGAAACAGATTCAGCTTCAGTGGATTTAATCATGCCACGTAAGGCTGTGTTGGAGTTGTTGCGTTTATTGATGGATATTGAAACCGATGTTCGGGTCTCTATTTCCAAGCAACATGTGAAAATTTCAGCAGAACAATTCACCCTGACCACCAACCTCTTAGAAGGCCAATACCCAGCGTGTGATCGCTTGCTGGCCATGCCAGACACTTATTATATTGCAAGCGTTCATTGCCATGATTTTAAACAAGTGTTATCGCGAGCTGCTATTTTATCACATGAAAAATTCAAAGGTGCACGATTGGTGTTTCAACCACAGTTGTTGGAAGTGAGCGCGAACAATGCTGATCAAGAGTGCTCTGAAGATGGTTTTCCGGTTGAATATGATGGTCCTAATTTGAAATTAGCCTTTAATGTGAATTATCTTTTAGATGTTTTAAGTGTAGTTGAAAGTGAAACATTGAACATGCATTTAACGGGTAGTCAAAGTAGTGTTTTAATCACTGAGCCTACCGACACAGATCAGTGCTGCCGATATTTGATCATGCCGTTGACCTTGTGATGTGTGATGTGTGATGCGTATTCAAGCGTTAGTACTGTCTAATTTTCGTAATTTTCGTGAAATCACTATAAAGTGTTCTGAAAAATTCACTGTTATTACAGGGCCAAATGGCAGTGGAAAGACCAGTGTGCTTGAGGCCATTTATTATTTGAGTCGAGGGCGTTCTCTACGCACACATGTCAGCCAACAGATGTTGAGACACGATTCACAGACACTTTGTGTGCACGCTTGTTTAGAAGACGCAGCAGGGC
This sequence comes from Gammaproteobacteria bacterium, assembly GCA_014238985.1. Taxonomy (GTDB): domain Bacteria; phylum Pseudomonadota; class Gammaproteobacteria; order Comchoanobacterales; family Comchoanobacteraceae; genus UBA729. Next base: position 1,102 of record JAAZZZ010000070.1, on the reverse strand, counting down.
GGCTGACAGAAGTGGGGATACAGCGAGATCAAAGCGGCGCTGTATCTGTACGACAAGACGGTCAAGATTGCGCTTCATGTTCTGTGATCACAGAAATATTGCCTATTTTGTTATTAGATACGGACAGTCACCGTGTTTTTGCTTCAGGGCCCAAGCATCGTCGCGCCTTCATTGACTGGGGAGGATTTTATCATTTTGGTGATTTTGCGAAGATTTGGCGCGATTATAAGCGCACGTTGGCGCAGCGTAATACAGCATTGAAAACGGGGCAAAACACACTTGAGCACTGGGATACTTTATTGATTCAATTCGGATTAAAATTAAATACAGCACGCCAACAATATCTCAAAGATTTTGCAATATTTTTTGAAAAATTTTGGTCCGAACTCGGAAAAGGTTTGCCTGCTGTGCACTTGCACTATGATCCTGGTTGGCCTGCGACAAAAAGTTTAGCAGAGGCGTTGTCCTTAAATCGTTGTGGGGATGAGCAGGCTGGGTTTACACGATATGGGCCACATCGTGCTGATGTATGTTGTCTTGTTGAAGGTCGTTCTGTTTTTGATGTGATGTCACAAGGGCAACAAAAGCTTATGGCTTATGCTTTGAGTTTAGCGCAGGGCGCTGTATTGGCAAAGCATCGAAATAAACGCAGTGTGTATTTGATTGATGATTTGCCGGCAGAATTGGACAGTGTACGTCGATCTGGCGTGATGTCAGCGTTGGTGCAAACTGGCATGCAAGTGTTTGTAACATCTATTCAAACAGAATCTATTATATCTGAATTAAAGGATAGTTCTTCATATCAGATAATCGATTTGTCTGATATGTACTCTGGTTGAAGTAGGAGGTTTTTCTGGCATTTATATATGTCATCATGCATTATTGCGTGGATGCTTTAGGTGGATTTTTAGTAGGAGTGAACTTATGAATCGAAAATTAGTGTTGTTAAGTATTTTGGGTGGAGTTGCTTTGTATGGATATGTTCATGCTTCAGAAATTTCTAAAACGCATGACACATCTTCGGTACCTGAGGCACAAGAACAGACGAGAGGTGTGGCGCCCTCGATGGATGCTTTGGGTAATGATGATCAGAAGCCAGCAA
>JAAZZZ010000006.1:264-13129 GCA_014238985.1 Gammaproteobacteria bacterium | reverse complement strand
AGGGCTGCCTATGCTCGTTCAAGCGCTGAGCCGCACCGCTTGGGGGCTTGCTGCAATGTTTGTGTTTACAGCATTTGCTGGCTATACATTAGGCCCTATGCTCAATATGATGATAGGGACTTTTACCAATGGCTCGGAATTGATCTTTTCTGCTTTAGGGTCAACAGGGCTGATCTTTTTAGCCTTGTCTTCTTATGTCCTGACTTCACGTAAAGATTTTAGTTTCATGGGTGGAATTTTATTTGTTGCCATCATGATTGCCTTCTGTGCAGGTATCGGCGGTATGCTGTTTAATATGCCTATGCTGAATTTATTTGTATCTGGGGCCTTTGCGCTGATCTCCTCAGGCATGATTCTCTATCATACCAGCCTCATCATTCATGGTGGCGAACGAAATTATATCGTCGCAACATTGAGCATCTATATCGCACTGTTTAATTTGTTTCTCAGCTTACTTAGGATTTTTGCTTTTTTTGCAGGTAATCGAGATTGAGGATCCTATCTATTTAATCAATTCTACCAATTCATTTAAAAAAGCGGGTATCATCACCCGCTTTTTTAATACGTTTTTTCAAATTTTATCCGCACCAAAACGATCACGTAAGACTTCAGGAATTGTGATACTGCCATCTGAATTTTGATAGTTTTCCATAATCGCCACTAAAGTACGTCCGATTGGAAGCGCTGAACCGTTTAAGGTGTGAACATGTGTGGTATTCCCATCTCCAGTCCGTATGCGAGCTTTAAGGCGCCGTGCTTGAAATGCCTCACAGTTACTAATAGAAGCCACTTCACGATAAGCATTTTCTCCGGGCAACCAAACTTCAAGATCATAAGTTTTGGCTGCACAAAACCCTAAATCACCTTTGCATAAAGCGATCACTCGATAAGGCAAATCTAAGGCTTTTAAAATAGCTTGAGAGTGCAGACACATTGCTTCAAGTGCCTCATAAGAATTTTGAGGTGCAACGATTTGAACCAATTCAACTTTTTCGAATTGATGTAAGCGAATCATGCCACGTGTGTCTTTACCATAAGAGCCCGCTTCCTTTCTAAAGCAAGGTGTGTATGCAACCCATTTTAAGGGTAAGGCTTCAGGCGTATAAATACTATTCGCACTATAATTGACCAAAGGAACTTCTGCTGTTGGAATTAAGCCCAATTGCGTAGATTCAAGCATAAATAGATCATCAGAAAATTTTGGTAATTGACCACTATGATATAAGCTCTCTTGTGTCACTAAAAGCGGCGGGATCATTTCGTGATAGCCATGTTGATCAATATGTATATCAAGCATCCAATTCGAAAGCACTCGATGCAAGCGTGCTAATTTTCCTGTCAATACACTAAATCGGGATCCTGACATGTTTCGCGCACGTTCAAAATCTAAATGTTTCGAATTTTCACCCAAAGTTACATGGTCTTGTGGTTCAAAATCGAATTTTGGAACATCACCAATCGTTTCAATGAGTTGATTGTCTGCCTCAGCATGACCGTCTGGAACAGTTTCATGGGGTATGTTCGGTAAATTTGATTCGATTTCATGCAGTTCTGTCAAAACGAGCTTTCCTTGTGTTTCTTTGTTTTTTAATGTGTCATTAATCTCGTGGAGCACTTGCATAAGCGATTCAGTTGATTTGCCCTCCCCTTTAAGGCGACCTATTTCTTTCGATTTGGTATTTCTAGAATTTTGTAAATTTTGCAGTGCTTCTTGATATGCCTTGCGTTGAGTTTCTAATGCTGCATAACGCTCAGCATCAAAAGTGCCTCCCCGACTTTCAATCATGGCCAATGCTTCAGTAATATGCGTACGTAACCACTTTGAATGATTCAAAAGTTAACTCCTCGATTTTATTGAGATCTTATCATAATGAGTCGGAATATTAAGTGCAAATACCTTAGGATCAATTGGATGATCAAAGATCGTATGTAAAAATTTAATTCGAATTAAATGATCGAATTGATCATGCAAATCTAATTGAATTAAATGTTGATCGCGTATATAAATGATCGCATATCTCAATATTTCTAAAGATTTTTTAGGAAATAATTGATATCGCTCAACATGCCCTGAAAATGCTAATCTTTTAAATTGAAAATAACTTTGTAGTGATTTAATTTGCCCTGAAAGTAATAATGCAGGCAATTGCGTTACAAGATGCTGTGCTGTTTCATATTGGGTTGCTTGATCTAAAAAAGGCTCAATCATCCAAAAATCATTTCGATGGGTTCGTAAAATGATGCGTTGTATAGGATCCCCCACTTGCCAACGAAATAAATAAGGTGGAGCAAGCCATATTTTGCCAGATGCTTTGAATAAAACATGCCCATTCTTTTCATTCAAAGTCTCTTGAATAAATTTGCCTTGATACGTCTGAAAAGATTCTAGTTGAGGTGTGTCAGCAAAAATCGGTGCCATAAATAATATAAAAAGCAGTGTACAAGACTTAGACCAGTTGATCATTATGTGCGCTCATCAGAGCTGCTTTCAGGATTTGGAATTAATATTTCTCGTTGTCCAGCAGATGATTTCATAGGGCCGATCAATCCAGCTTCTTCCATCCCTTCAATCAAAGTTGCAGCTCGATTATACCCAATACGTAATCGACGCTGTAAGCTGGAAATAGAGGCACGACGTGTACGTGCAATGATTTCAACGGCTTGTTCGTACAAAGGGTCTTGAGGGGAAGCTTCACTATTTGCCCTAGGGTCTTGGAGGTTTGATGTTTGATGGGATGATTGATCGACGCTATGCTGGATACTTTCATCATAGGTGTTAGGCGTTTTACACTTAATCGCTTTGACAACACGATGAACTTCATCATCTGAAATAAAGACACCATGAATACGTGTCGGTGTGCTGGCACCGACAGGCAAATATAACATGTCTCCTGCGCCCAGCAATTGCTCCGCACCTTGCTGATCAAGAATTGTTCTTGAATCAATTTTAGAAGAAACTTGAAAAGCAATTCTAGTCGGAATATTAGCTTTGATTAAACCCGTAATCACATCCACCGAGGGACGCTGCGTGGCTAAAATCAAATGAATACCAGCGGCCCGTGCTTTTTGAGCAATACGTGCGATAAGCTGCTCAACTGATTTGCCCACAACCATCATCATGTCCGCAAATTCATCAGCCACAACAATAATATGAGGCAACCTTTCTAAAGGCTCTGGTGCTTCATCTTCGCTATTTGGATGCATCATAGGGCGGCCTTGCGCAGCCATTTGATCAAGTTTATCATTAAAACTTGCAATATTTCTGACCCCTAACAATGCAATCAATTTATAACGTCGCTCCATTTCTTGCACACACCATTTGAGCACTCCAGTAGCTTCTTGTACATCTGTAACAACCGGAGTTAATAAATGGGGGATATCTTGGTAGACAGACAACTCAAGCATTTTTGGATCAATCAGAATCAACTTCACTTCATCAGGGCTGGCCTTGTATAAAAGGCTTAAAATCATTGTATTCAAACCCACTGATTTCCCTGAGCCTGTTGTCCCTGCAACCAATAAGTGCGGCATTTTAGCCAAATCTGTCACAATAGGACGTCCTGCAATATCTTTTCCTAACGCCAATGTTAAAGGCGAAGAGGCCGATCGATACGTTTCAGATTCTAAAATCTCACGTAAATAGACCATTTCACGTTGTGTATTAGGCAGTTCAAGGCCGACAGTGCTTTTGCCAGGAATAATTTCAACCACACGAACACGACTCACAGATAATAATCGAGCTAAATCATTGCTTAATGAAGTAATTTTGCTCGCTTTTATGCCAGATGCTAATCGTAATTCTAATTGTGTGATGACAGGACCCGGATGAACGGCTTCAACAGTTGCACTGACACCATAAGACAAAAGCTTTTGCTCAATATTTGCGGATAATAGTTTGAGTTTATCCGCGGAGAGCGTCGATTTAGGTAACGATTTTTTAAAGGTCAGTAAACGCGTAGAAGGAAAAAGATAAGATGTTTTGGAATGAGCAGTTTTGCAAGTCTGTTTTTCAATTGAAGGGGGAGCTGTCTCATTAAGTTGAGGTGAGTCTACAGCAGCCGAAGAAAATCGGCGTGTAAAATACGACCAAATATAAGCATTGGGTTTGCACAAATAAATCCAAGATTTTTTTAAAGCAGGTGCGATGCCGGTATCAAAGACCAAGGTCAATCCAGCCAACATGAATGCAATTAAAATTAAAGTCGCACCAAAAGGATTAAAGGCAGAAAGCATGGCCCAACTGAGCGTCTGGCCTAACCAACCGCCTGCTCCTTCAGGATAAAAAGTCCAATTCGGATCATATAAACTGATTAAACCTGAAAATGAAAATGTGCTGATGCAACTGCCGAGCAAAGTGATAGAGGGATGTTTGAATTTAAGACGTTTGATTTTTTGATACAGCGCCAAGCCTATAAATAATGGAATGCTAAATCCACATAAGCCTAAACTGGTCAAAAATACATCAGCACAATAGGCGCCGAATTGACCTTCTAAGTTGTGAATATAGGTCACTTGATAGGTATGTGACCAAGCAGGGTCTTGAGGGCTATAACTCGCTAAGGCGACTACCAAAAAAGCCATCAAAGTGGCTAAAACAATGACTTTTAATTCATGGTAACGCTCAGAAGATGACATGCGAATACAGCACTCATGTAAAGTAGCAACATCATAACACCCTCAAAGAGCGGAGTTAACTTTTTTATTTTTTTGATGGAAAAATTAGCGGGTTAAACCTCTTAAGAGCCCAATGAAAATGCCTTGTATTTGAATGCGAGCACTTTCATAACGTTGAGGGGCATATGCAGTATTAGCCGGTTGTAAAATAATGGTATCAGGCGCTTCAAATTGAATGCGCTTTAAGGTCGCTTCTTGATGGTCGATTAAGGCAACTACAATTTGCCCTGCAGTGGCAGTGTGAGCATGTTGGCAAATGATGATATCTTCGTGGAAGATCCCTTCATCGATCATGGAATCGCCTTTAATACGCAGGGCATATCGACCTGGCCCTAAAAATAATTGCGCAAGATTTAAAGTTTGCTGCTGAGCAATGGCTTCAATGGGAGCGCCTGCAGCAATAGAGCCTAATAAAGGTATTTCGGCCTCTAAAGCAGGGTTGAAATCTTGGTTTTGAGCAAGTGTGCACAAACGTATATTGCGTTTTTGATGCGCCTGCAAACGTATATACCCCGCTGCTTCCAATGCTTTCAAATAACGGTGAACCACGCCACGTGAACGAATACCAAGTTGCTTTGCAATTTCTTGAGTAGTGGGCGCATAGCCCATGGTTTGAATATACTGTTTGACAATGTCCAAGGTCACTTTTTGCTTCTGTGTTAACATCTGAGAGCTCTGTTCTTAAAGACCTAAAGGAGTATAGGGGACAAAATGAGAACAGTCAACCTGTCTCAGCAAGGGATTTGATTGCAGCACCGATAAAGGCGTGATAAGCTTCGTTTTTATTATATTACGGAGGATAGCGTGCGCTCCAATATTCCTTGGTTATCCATTATCATTTACACCCTTGCAGCCTTATTTTTATGTTATGAAATGAGTTTGCAGGCTGCTATTGGGGTCATGACCCACGAATTGATGCAAGCTTTTTCAATCACAGCCAAAGGCGTGGGCTGGATTCATGCAGGGTATTTTATTGCATATACCGTCATGCAAATTCCAGCAGGTGTGTTATTTGATCGTATGTGTGCACGTAATTTAATTTGCTGTGCCATCTTATGTTGTGCCTTTGGAAATTTAATGTTTGCAACGGGACATACAGTTTGGCTGGCGGCAATAGGTAGATTTTTTGAAGGGTTTGGATCTGCATTTGCCTTTATTGGTACCTTAGTCGTGGCTGCAGAATGGTTTGAATCACGTTGGTTTGCTTTTTTAGTGGGTATCGCCCAAGCACTGGCAGCCATTGGCGCGATGAGTGCAGGTGCCCCCTTAGCTTTAGCCATTGCTAAATGGGGTTGGCGTCATACGCTCATCACGCTTTCTTTGATTGGGATATTACTCACTGTCCTAGTTTGGATCATGATGAAAAATCGTACTGCATGGCCTAAATCTCAACAGAAAAAAATTAACAGAGATTCTTCCTGGCAAAATGTTCTAAAAGTTATCAAAGAGCCGCAAGTGCTTTGGATTGCTCTGTATGCTTTTTGCTCATGGGCCCCTGTGACCATTTTTGCTGAACTATGGGGTGAAAATTTCTTGGTTGAGCATTTTTCGATTAAAATGCCCTATGCAGGCATGATGGTGGGCATGATTTGGTTGGGCTTAACCTTGACAAGTCCGCCATTGGGTTGGGTGTCAGAAAGATTACATAACAGGCGTTATTTGACTATTTTTACAGCTTTAGTCGGTATATGCTCTACTGTAGTGATGCTCTATTTGAGCCAAATAGAATGGTTAAGTTGGCTTTGTTTATTTGGGTTTGGTTTTGCAGCTTCAGGGCAAATTCTATCATTTGTAATGGTTAAAGACATTGAACCTAATGATTTAGTTGGGACTTCAATCGGCTTTATGAATATGGCTGTAGTCGCCGGTGGCGCGCTATTAGGGCCCTTATCAAGCTATTTGTTGCACTTTCATTGGTCTGGAACCAAAACGCAAGGAGTGCCGCATTATGTATTAGGTGATTATCATGCCGCTTTATGGCTCATTCCCCTGTGTTATTTAATTGCAACATTAACTGCACAATTTTGTATCCGCGAAACTCACCCATTATCGCTTTCAAAAGGATCAATATGATTTGGAAAGCCCCGCTTGATCTTGAAATTTTAAACAGGCGTTCAAATAATACAATGGCATCGTTTTGTCAGATTCAGTTTATCGCCTACGATGACAACAGCCTAACAGCGCGTATGCCTGTGAATGATCACACCAAACAACCGCTGGGCATTTTACATGGTGGCGCATCCTGTGTGCTGGCAGAAACAGTGGGATCAACAGCTGCCAATTTTTGTGTCGATCCTAGCACACATTATTGTGTGGGTTTATCCATTGATGTGAATCATATACGAAAAGTATCGGAAGGATTCATCACAGCGATTGCAAAGCCCTTGCACTGCGGAAGCACAACACAGGTATGGCAGATTGATTTATATGATGATGCCCAAAAAATGAATGCTGCCGCCCGATTAACGATGGCGGTTTTATCTCGTCGTTGAAGTCTTTTGAAGGCTTTTAATTAAATAGGACCACAACCTATGGCTCAAAAAATTCGTAATATTGCAATCATTGCCCATGTGGATCATGGAAAAACTACCCTTATTGATGCCCTATTACGTCAATCTGGAAGTTTATTAAGATCTCGAGAGGATCATACGTGCATCATGGATTCAGGTGACCAAGAACGGGAAAGAGGGATCACCATCACAGCTAAAAATACAGCGATCCAGTGGAATGGTTATCAGATTAATATCATCGATACCCCTGGGCATGCGGATTTTGGGGGTGAAGTGGAACGTGTACTTTCAATGGTTGATAGTGTCTGCCTTTTAGTTGATGCCGTCGATGGCCCTATGCCACAAACACGGTTTGTGACACAAAAAGCGTTTGATCAAGGGTTGTCACCCATTGTGATGGTCAATAAAATTGATCGGCCTGCTGCACGGCCTGATTGGGTCATTGATCAAGTGTTTGATCTGTTTGATAGCTTAGGTGCAAGTGATAAACAATTAGATTTTCCAATTATTTATGCTTCAGCTTTGCAAGGCATTGCAGGTTTAAATCTAGAGAATATAGCTGAAGATATGAAGCCTTTTTTTGAAGCTGTGATTGAGCATACGCCGCCACCTCAAGTGAATCTTGAAGGTTATTTTCAAATGCAAATTTCAGCATTAGATTATGATACGTATACAGGGGTCATTGGCATCGGCCGCATTGAACGTGGTCAAGTAGCTAAAAATACTGCAGTTAAAATTATCGATCGAGACAATGATATTCGATCAGGACGCATTTTGGATATTTTAAAATATAATGGCTTAGATCGAATGTCCGTTGAAGCAGCATCTGCTGGAGACATTGTTTGTGTAACGGGACTTGGGATGCTCTCAATTTCAGATACTTTATGTGATTCAGATCATGTAGAAGCGCGCCCCCCCCTTGCAATTGATGAACCAACCGTCTCAGTGACTTTCCAAGTCAATGATTCACCTTTTGCAGGGCAAGAAGGTCAATATGTCAGTAGTCGGAAGATTCGTGAACGCTTAGATATTGAATCCATTCATAATGTGGCCTTATCCGTTGAGGAAGGATCAACACCTGACCGTTTTAAAGTGTCTGGGCGAGGTGAATTACATTTAGCTGTTTTAATTGAATCAATGCGTCGAGAAGGATATGAGTTTTCAGTTTCTCGGCCTGAGGTCATTCAAAAATTATTAGATGACGAGCTTTGTGAGCCCTACGAATCCATTTTAATTGATGTGCAAACGGCCTATCAAGGGGTGATTATTGAAGAGATGGGTGAAAGAAACGCAGAAATGTTGGATATGGAAGTAGACCATGATCACGTGCGTCTGCGCTTTATGATTCCTTCACGCGGGTTAATTGGGTTTCGAAGCCAATTTTTAGGCATCACGGCTGGAACCGGGATCATGAACGGTGGTTTTGATCATTATGGCCCTGTAGATATAAAACCACAAAAATCTAGAAATAATGGTGTGCTCATTTCAAGTGCAGCTGGGCAAGCTTTAGGATATTCTTTAGCCAATTTGCAAGAACGTGGCCGTTTATTCGTCGGTCCAGGTGTGCAGGTTTATGAAGGGATGATCATCGGCATTCATAATCGAGACAATGATTTAATCGTCAACCCTATTAAGGGAAAACAGCTGACAAATATTCGGGCAGCCGGTTCAGATGAAAATATTAATCTGACCCCTCCCATTGTACTCAGTATTGAAGAAGCAATGGATTTTATTGCTGAAGATGAGCTGATTGAAATGACCCCAAAAGCTATTAGGTTGCGAAAAAAACACCTCTCTGAATCAGATCGAAAAAGAGCAAAACGAAAAGATTAAAAGATCAAATCGTTTGCTCTAACCTTCATTCCGGCTTATCTTTTGATTGATCAAGTTTTGCCTTAAGCATATCTGCAAGAATTGTGTTTGTAGGAGGCTCCTCAATGGCGGGTGGTTTTTTCGTGCTGGGTTGCTTTGAACTGGAAGGTTTCGATGAGGCCAATGAAAGCTGAATGCTGCGCCCTTTATGATCATAACTTTCCACATAGAATGTATGCGTTTCATTAAGTGTATAGGAATCAACTGCTTCAGGATTCCTCAATATGCCTGGGAGATCTTGATCCAGTTTAACTAACAGTTGTTTAGGATCTATATCAGTGATCGTGGCTTCGACTGCAGAGGCAACAGGATGGTTTACAAGAAATTCTTCAAAAGGATCTGATGTGATTTGTTTCAGACCGAGTGAAATACGTTCCCGTTCAGAATCAATGGATAATATCATCGGTTTAATTTCATCACCGCGTTTAAATAAGCGAATCGCTTTTTCTCCTGACTCAGTCCATGAGATATCTGTTCGGTGAATGAGGCCATCGATATTACTTTCAAGACCAATAAAGATGCCAAAATCAGTAATAGAGCGTATATTACCCGCGATAATTTCACCCACTTCGTGATTTAATGCAAATTGTTGCCAGGGGTTAGGTGTGCATTGTTTTAGACCCAAGGAAATACGACGGCGTTTTTCATCAATTTCAAGGACCATAACTTCCAGTTCATCACCTACTTGAACAACATTATTAGGGTGAATGTTCTTATTGGTCCAATCCATTTCAGACATATGCACAAGGCCTTCAATACCTTCTTCAATTTCAACAAAGCAGCCATATTCCGTGACATTTGTAACATGGCCAAAGACACGTGCTTGATTCGGATAGCGGCTGGCAATTTTTTCCCATGGATCACCTCGTAGTTGTTTAAGACCCAGGGATACACGTTGTTTTTCACGATCAAAGCTCAAAACACGTACAGTCACTTCATCGCCTACATTGATAATATCACTAGGATGCTTTAGACGTTTCCAGGACATATCTGTGATGTGTAACAGCCCATCAATGCCGCCCAAATCAACAAAAGCGCCATAATCTGTTAAGTTTTTAATGATACCTTTGATTTCCATGCCCTCTTCGAGGGTCGATAATAATTGATTACGCTCCACACTGGTATCTGCTTCAATCACTGCGCGCCTTGAAACAACAACATTATTACGTTTTTTGTCAATTTTAACGATTTTGAATTCGAGTGATTGTTGTTCTAAACTTTCTAAATCTTTGACAGGTCTAATATCAATAAGGGAGCCTGGCAGAAAAGCCATTACTCCGCCCAATTCGACTGTAAATCCGCCCTTAACACGCCCTGAAATTTTACCTGTAATGGTTGAATTTTCGGCATGAGCAGTTTCCAGCACGCCCCACACAGCTGTGCGAATTGCTTTTTCGCGTGAAAGGCAGGTTTCACCAAAACCATTCTCAACAGTTTCAATTGCAACATCAACTAAGTCACCCACTTTAATCTCAATCTCACCTTGAGCATTTTGAAATTCAACAACAGGAATTTCTGCTTCAGATTTTAGGCCAGCTGAAACAGTGACATAACCAGAATCGGAAATATGTAAAATTTCAGCTTGTGTAATAGAACCAATACTCATAGTTAAATGAGAAAGATTTTCCTCTAAAAGTGTTTCAAAGTTCTCAATTGCCATAACGAAATACATTCCTGATCAGCATGATGATGTACATGCTAAGTTTAAATTAAACCACCCTACTGGAGATAGGGACCCTTAAGCAGCTTTGACCTTAAAATACTGGATCACTTGAGCGCTTACCGCCGACAAACTCATTTCAGATGTATCAATTATCATTGCATCATCAGCAGGTTTTAATGGTGCCTCTGCCCTGGAGCAATCTCTTTGATCTCTTTGATTAATCGAGCTAATCAGCGTATCGAGACTAACATGCTTATTGATCTCAAGCAACTGTTTTTGCCGACGTAATGCTCGAATTTCTGGGGTTGCTGTTAGATAACATTTTAAGGTTGCTTGAGGAAAAATAAAGGTACCCATATCACGTCCTTCAGCCACTAAACCCGGAGATTTTAGAAATTTTTGTTGTAGTTCCAATAAACCACTCCTTACTTCAGAGTGTTGAGCAAGTTTTGAAGCGATTTGAGCGATATCAGGTGCTTGTAATGCTGATGTAACATCTTGGTGATTATAAAATATATGGCTCACTAGCTGAGTTGTATCTGCTGTAAATTCAATGTCCGCATTTTGAATGATGTCTAAGGTGGCTTGAATATCTTGAGAAGGGTTTTTTGTGTGTTCTAAAGCCACCAATCGATAGAGCGCGCCTGAATTGAGCCAATGAAACCCCAGTTTCTGAGCAACAGCTAATGTTACAGTGCTTTTTCCACAACCGCTAGGCCCATCAAGTGTAATGATCTGCGTATCAACCATATTGTCCCTCAAATGCTTGTAATAATTTAATCAAATGCTGAATATGATGCAAGGGACAAGCAATATAGCAACTTGCGCGCAACCCACCAACCAGGCGATGCCCTTTAATTCCGATGACTCCATGTGATTCTAGAAAATCCACACAAGACTGATCCAGTTGGGTTGAAGGTGTTTCAAATATAATATTGACCTTTGATCTCCTCTTACCCTGTACACGTGCTTGATAAAAATCAGATGCATCTAAAAATTGATATAAAGTACTTGCTTTGAGTTCAGTGTGTTCAATTAGTTTTGTCAACCCACCTTGTGATTCCATCCATTCGAGCATAAAGAGCCCTGTAATCCAGGTGATATTCGCAGGTGTGTTTACAAGTGAATTTGATTGATATTGCAATGGATAATTTAAGACACTGGGTGTGATTGAAAGAGGCCGGGCTTCTGATAACCAATTTGAATCTACCATCACCAATGTCATGCCAGGTAGGCCAAGATTCTTCTGGCTTGCTGCATAGATCAACCCCACTTGATCAAATTGAGGCGGGTAAGCAAAAAGTGATGAAGTCATATCACACACCACTCGGCGGTGTTGTAATGTGGGCAATTCAGACCAATAAAAACCATCAATGGTTTCATTATCAACATAATGATAGTAGGCACAATCTTTAAGGTGTTGGGTGTTCAACTCATCGTTTTTTGTTTTGCGTAGAATATCACCATAGCGTATTGCTTCTCGACTGGCCAGAGTTGACCAAATGCCTGTTTCAATATAAATAGGTTGTGTGCCAGTATGGATAAAATTCATTGGAATTGCAGCAGATTGTGTGCGCGCACCTCCGGGTAATAGTAGAATGATATAGTGTTTTGGCACATTGAGTATACGACGAATTAGAGTTTCGATCTGTAAATGAATTTGGGCAAAAGATTGACTACGATGGCTGTCTTCTAATACTGAATGTCCTGTGGTCAAACGTGTTTCAATCAGAGACTTAAGGCGTTGATTGACTGCGTCAGGCAAATAAGCTGGGCCTGGGCTAAAATTAGCACATCTTGAACTTAAGTCATTTTGATTTGATAGGCTGTGCTTGTTGAGAGGGTTCATGGCTTATTACATGTTTGAAAAGACATTAATGCAGTGTATCTGCTGTATCACTTGGCGTTTCAGAAGTGTCATTGTCAGGGATATCCTGCCCTTCTGGTATTACTTTGAGTGCAATCAATTTTTCATCTTTTGTAAAGTGCATCAGCCGTACACCTTGGGTGTTCCGACTCACGAGGGCAATATCTTCTACAGGTGTTCGAATCACTGTGCCTTTGTTACCAATTAAAAACACCTCTGAATCAGATTTCACTTGTACCGCATCAATTAATTTGCCATTTCGAGGCGTTGTACGTACAG
>JAAZZZ010000006.1:0-254 GCA_014238985.1 Gammaproteobacteria bacterium | reverse complement strand
GCAATGACACCCTGACTGCCTCGAGCAGTCACTCGATGCTGATTAAGCGGCGTGCGTTTGCCATATCCGTTGGCTGTTGCCGAAAGAATTTGAAAATCATCACGTACAACAATTAAAGAGACAAGTTTTTGTTTAGGTTTCAGCTTAATACCACGCACACCACGCGCTGTACGCCCCATGCTTCTGACAGCCTTTTCATGAAAACGAATCACTTTACCTTCATCTGAGAACAGCATGATTTCTTGGTCACCCGT
>JAAZZZ010000069.1 GCA_014238985.1 Gammaproteobacteria bacterium | reverse complement strand
CATTGACTGCGCATAACCCGGCTCTCGATGTTCAAATACTAATTTAACAAGATAATCAGGTTCTTTATCCCAATCATACCGAGTGTTTGCCATGAGAGAAGGATTTAACCATGCATCGTGGATGATCTTAGGTTGACTCAGAAAGACTTGCTCTAAATGATCTTCTTTCTGTTGATGGGCCTGCACTCTCATTGCATACCTTTTACGTTCACTGCGACCTCGCGTGAAAGACTGAATTTTGGTAGCAGCCTGTTCTTGCTTCAGGTGCATACCCTCTCTTCGAATAGATTGAGCAGCCACGCATACAACAAGTCCGAAGGTGAATATAAATGGAACTGCAGTAATTAAAGCACTGAAATTCAACATCCATAAAACCAACGAAACAGAAAAACCACTGAACAACAGAGCATCCAGCCAAAAGATTTTTTTTGATATTGAATGAATAGCCTGCGGCCTCTCCACCTGGAGCCTGTTGCGCATCAAATATAGCGCTATAAAAATGACGCACGTAAAGCTTATGGTTGAGAAGGCAATTGACAACAAAGATATCGAAAAGCTTGTTGCTACCAAATGAGGTAAAACATACTGAAGGATAGCTATGCTCAGTGCTGAGAAAAAGGGCATGCCTACACTAAGCTGGATCAATCCAGCAATGTACCCAAATAGCAGGGCAAGGCTGAGCAAGTCTCTATTGCTTGGTATAATATTTTTCATAAACAGTTTACCCTATTTATTTTTTTGATTATTTAAGCCAATTATAGCGCACTATCGACTTTTTATCAAATCAAACACTTAGCACATGCACTCAAAAAATCAAGATTTATTAATATTTCCTTACTAATTTTGGTGCATCATACATTACAGTGAAAATATCTTTAATAAACATACTGAAAGCAAAAATGAGCAGAACAATTAAATTAACCGAAATATATGAAATAAAAAAAGGCGAGGCAGCAACAGACTCTCTTAATCAAACTTCAAGATTCAAACCAAATAACCCATGATGACAAGGGCCAAAACACACGGAAAGGCAAACACATAGACCCAACGAATGGTGTGTCTTAATTTTTGTCGATTCACAAAAAATGGGCAATGATTAAAGAGCACAATACTCATGAGCACGGTCGAAGTTGTCATATACGCTGTTAGAATAATTGCATCAATCAACAGCTGATAGTCAACTTTAGGGACAACACTGTAGATCATCCATTGAAAGGCTACGATGGTTAATAAACACGTAAGCGGCAGCACACAACGATTGGCGGTTGGATCATCGCGCATCCACAAAGCTGTCATTGACAAGTACACTAATGTCATGATTGGAATGATCAATTTAGTAATATAAAACCAGGCTTTACGCTCAATTATGATTTGAAATGTAATGCCGCTGTATGACCCCCCTGGGTACTGAATCAATGCTGTTTTAATCACACCTCATGAATGTTTATTCTAACTAAAAAACAGCACGAATGCATATGAATGATTAACCTAGCTCCGCATCAAGCGCAACCACCGAATGCACTGGCACTTGCCCTTAAACGTTCTAATCTTTGATCTCTACTCGAAACAGCAACTGCTTGGGCACGCGCGTGATCAGACTGCAACTTGGCAGCACTTTGAGGCGCTTGAGTCTACTTTCGATGCTCACTGTTGCTAAGGACAGCTGGCACTACCCCTGCTTGCTTTTTCTGCGTTTCTTTGCTGCTGCGCTGGAGAAAAAACAGCTAACTGACTTTGATCTACAGGAACACAAGCAGACTTGCTCAGCGTCGCTGATGCCACATAATCAGTATCCTTACAAGCTAACAGCTCCTCATGATATGATGTGGACAGTACTGCAGCTGTAAATCCTGCAGCTTTGAGCTCATCGAACGTAAAGCCTTGTGTGTGAAGTTGTTCGACTTTTTTAAGGGCTGCTGCATGACCCATTCTGTCTGAGCAGATCTCTTGAGATATCCTTGAAAGTGCTGTTTGTAAGGCGTCTTTTTTAGGCTTAGCCTTTATCAATAGATCTTTTGGAAAGCCTTTGTTAATCATAATAGAACAGAGATTCCCATGATTTGCGCTGTTTTTGAAGGCTATTTTAATCCACTCTTCGAAATACCTTGGATTTATCTCGCTCGCGGCGAGTCTATTATATTCTGGTAAAGCATCGCCTGCATGTTGAAATATAAAGGTTAGATTTGCTTCAGAGCATGTGTGATTGGGCTTTAATAGAGCGGTTGTGATTTCATCTGCTGTGAAGGCTTCAACGGCTAAGAGCATTTCAAGGGGCGCGTTTTCTTTAATCAAGTCTTCTAGCTTGAGTGCTTTGAGAGACGCAGCCAATGTTGTGTGTGCTGCACCGGAAAGCGCTTTGAGGTCGAGTGATGATGCTGCAGTGACGTACTCTACAAGGGTACAGCCTGCTCCTTGCAGCATTTCAAATGAAAAGCCTTTATCAATATAGCTTTGGATTTTTGTGTTTTTTTCATCTGCCTGTGTTGCAGACATCTCTTCGAGAATAGCTGCTTCAGAAAAGACTGATATCAGGATGTTTGCATCATAGCCTGGTGTATTGAGGTAAAATTCAAGCTCGAATTTTGTTTCTGTTATAGCTGTGACAATTTCATCTGAGGGATAGCCTGCATGATGGAGCGTAGTCGCTGTAACCTCTAATTCTAAAAAGCGCGCTGCCGTCCAGTCCTGTTTTGTTCTCAGTGCTGTGATTGCAGGTACAATTTCTTCTTGATAGAGATAATATGGGTGTCCTCTGTGTTTTGTTTGTAATTCTTGAAGGGTGAGGCCACAGCTTAACAGCAGTTGAATATGGTCCTGACGGCGCTGCTGATTTTCTCCACCCTCATAGGCTGCTTGTGTTTGACACGCCTCAAGGAGTTCTGCGGGAGTGAATTCACCTGGGTTTCCTGTTGGTGCAGGATTGCTTTGCACCCACGCTTTTGCATTCAAGCCGGCCGCTTTAAGGGCTTCAGGTATATGACCAGCACTTCGCAGGTTTTGTATCAGCTCTGTGCTGTGGGGTATTTGTGTCAAAGCAGCTGTTAGAAACTTTTCAGATAATTCCTGAAGGAATGCTGGGTTTTCTATTAACAATAGTGCTGTTAATTGTTCTGAAGGCATAGAGCCCATTGATTTAAGCAGGATTTTTTCTAATTCCTGAGTATTATGACCAGCAATTAGCAGTTTTTGTAAGATTTCTGCACTGGGGGGTGTGTGTTTAAAAGCAGCGATTTGACATTCTGGAGATAAGGCATTCAATAATGTGTCATCATCTGTTAGCAAGAGTCGTAAGTGTTGTTCAGATAGCTTTGAGGCATTGGCATTTAATCTTTGAGCCAATGTAGCAGGGTCAATGCCCCACTCGATGAGTTGCGGCACGGAAGGTGGCGATTTTTTTTGAGCGATCCATGCGGCGATGCATTCATCTTGATCATAGCCACAGTCACGTGGGTTTATGTTGTGAGCCCATATTTCAGCAGGGCTTATACCCGATTTTTTGAGCACAGTCTTTTCGACATTCAGTGCTGTACATATATCTTGTAGGTTATGTTTTTTAATGAATGTTTTCAGTATGTCTGAAGGTTTTGCTTCACATGTTTCTGCCAGTGTGTCCAGGGCAAGGTACTTATTTTCAGAAAGTTTCTCTGTGTGACCTGATTGCATGAGGGCTATGACTGCATTTAGAATGGGGCTTGTTTTTTGGAGGCAAAACGCCTGTTGAATAGTACTCAATGGAAACACACCCATCATCAGGCACGTTTGAATTGGATCAGAGCCCATATGCTCGTTGTATGCTGCGAGGCTTTCATGAAGTGGACGTGGCTGACCTTCTTCATCCTCTTGAGTATTCAGGTAGTCATATATTACCGGTGACAGGCCTGCAGCATGCAAAATAGCCCAGGGAATTCTGTTGTGTTGGATCAGTGTCTGAATATTGTAGGGTGAAGCTAGCGTTGTTTCAACTGAAGCTTCTTCTGCCTCTGTAAGCGGGCTTGTAGCACCTTCTAATAATACAGTAAAAATCCCTTCGATGACATCATTTGGGGTATAACCCATGGTGTGTGTGAGTGTATCATAAGGCAACCCAGCCTTTAACAGTTCAGCAGCGGGGAAGGCCGGATATCCTGCATCAGTGACGTGTATGAGGTATTTTTGACATGCTTGCAATGCAAGAGATGGTTGACCTGCTTCAGATTGAGCGAGTGTTTGTGCCCATTTTAAAGATTGTTCTCGATATGTAGGTGAATCGTACACCACCATCTCTTGAACCCTTGCTAAGGGCATTTCAAAAACCGATTGGAAGATTTGGGCTGTGCTTGGATGTGTAGATTCAGCATCTGTGACATGAACGACAGGCATCTTGTCGTTAAGGGCACTTCTTGTCTGTTCAAGCGCTAATCGCGTGAGTGCTGCAGATAAGAAAGGTGGAATTTGAGTGTCATCACAGTTTAATGTGACAAGATTGAGCTGAACTTTTTGTTGTGTTATACGGCCTATTTCGGCGGCTTGGTCTATTGTTTGGCATTGGGTTTGAAAGGTTTGTAAACAGTATGCATTCAATCCCTGTCGGGTGAATAAAGCTTCGATGTGTTTGGGATCTTTAGATAGATCTGGGCTGCATACATGCACTTCAGAGGCTGTATCAGTTGTGTGCTGTCGATACGGGCCCATTTGGATTAAATGTACTTCGGTTGAACGACTGGGCACTTGATTGATAACGTGTTGTGCCTCACTTCCTGGAGGATTTGACCAGTTTTCTGTAGGTTCTTCTTGGAGGGTGCATGCTGAATCAAAGCGTGCCTCCCATGTTTTTCGAGGTTGAAAGGTTGGAAATGTTTTGGCAGGACGATCGTGCGCTAGATCATCAGCCAGTTGAATGGC
>JAAZZZ010000068.1 GCA_014238985.1 Gammaproteobacteria bacterium | reverse complement strand
ATCAACAAAAATAATGTTGCAAAATCAACAACAACAAGCTCAATCAGCGCGAAAGATTCAATCTGTTTTTCGAGGGTTTTGTATTCGACGGCCTGTTGATTTATCCGCTCAATGTGCGCCCCAGGCAGTGCCTGTCAGTGCAGAATCTGTAGCTGGAGTGGGTGCGATTGTCAGTGGGTCAGTGTCTGCCCCATGATCAGGGGATGCAGGTGCGCGTCTCAAATGGAGTCTCTGTCTGCAGTGTATCATGAGAGATGGGTTTTCTGACGTTAGAATGACCTTGATCTTGATGGTCTCATCATGTGTGGGGTGATGATGCTTATGTTGAGGGGTTCGGGTTGTCAGTTTGCGATAATTCAGGCATAATGCGCGATTCTGTGAGGTTATTGCGTTTTTGGAGTCTTAAAATATGGTGATCGAAGGGTGGGGCTTATTTTGGATGCTCATTTCGTTGGTGTTGGTGATTGAGGGTTTGATGCCCGCCATCAGCCCGGTACGTTGGCGCCAATGGTTATTACGGATGACGGAAGTGCAAGATACAACAGTGCGTGCTTTTGGATTAGGCTCAATGTGTTTAGGCGCAGTGATCATGGCCATTGTTCATCAAATGTCTCGGGTGTAGGGTATGTCATTTTCAGTGGTAGTGATCGGTACGCAGTGGGGCGATGAGGGCAAAGGTAAGGTCGTAGATTGGCTGACACAACAAGCGCAGGGCGTTGTACGTTTTCAAGGCGGACATAATGCCGGCCATACCTTGGTGATTGAAGGGGAACGTTCCGTATTGCATTTATTGCCTTCTGGGGTCTTGCATGAAGGTGTTGTCTCTTTTTTAGGCAATGGTATGGTGGTTTCTTTACCGGATTTATTGTCTGAAATAGATGCATTATTGGCGCGTGGTATTCCTGTAGATCGTCGTATTCGCATCAGTGAAGCGTGTCAGGTATTGTTGCCGTATCATATTGCATTAGATCAAGCCCGTGAGAAGCGGCGTGGGCATGCTGCAATTGGCACAACGGGCCGAGGCATTGGCCCTGCCTATGAAGATAAAGTGGCGCGACGTGGCTTACGTGTGGTTGATTTATTCACACCTCAACGTTTAGAAGCACAGTTATTTGAATTGGCGGAGTATCATAATTTTGTATTGAGTCGTTACTATGAGCAGCCTGAAATTGATCCTAAGGTTGTGTTAGCTGACTTGGTCTCTTTGTCTGAACGTATTCAGCCTTGGGTCTGTGATGTGGGTGCAGCATTGGCTCAGATGCATGCAGATGGACAGCGCTTGGTGTTTGAAGGGGCCCAAGGTGCCGCTTTGGACATTGATCATGGCACCTATCCTTTTGTTACATCGTCTAATACCACCGCAGCACAGGCAGCATCTGGAACCGGTTTAGGGCCAGGATATCTTGAGCATATTTTGGGTGTCACCAAGGCCTATGCAACGCGTGTAGGGTCTGGGCCTTTTCCAACAGAGTTGCTTGAAGGGGCAGGCCCTGTTTTGGCGGAAAGAGGTCAGGAACGTGGCGCGACCACAGGTCGTCCTCGGCGTTGTGGTTGGTTAGATGTTGTTGCGCTTCGACACAGTGTACAAGTCAATAGTTTAACCAGCCTCTGTTTGACCAAGCTCGATGTGTTGGATGTGTTTGAAACGATTAAAATATGTACGGCTTACCGTCATGAGGGCCAGGTGCTTTTACGTGCGCCGATTCAAGTGGATCATTTAAATGCCTGTGTGCCTATTTATGAAGAGTTACCAGGGTGGAAAAGCTCGACTGCAGGTTGTTGTGATTGGCGTGCGTTACCCGAAGCTGCGCAGCGATATATTGAGCGTATTGCAGAGCTTGTGGGTGTGCCGATCACTTTAATCTCAACAGCGCCCGACCGCGAAGCCTTTATCGTGCGCTCACATCCTTTTCAAGATGCGCCGTCTTTAACCGAAACAGTTTTGGATGTCTGTGAATGACGCTGAATTATTGTATGAGATTGGTTAGACGTACACCAAAGTAAATCAGAAATATCATGGTTAAAATCCAGGTAGGGCGTTTTATTTCACCTGTTTTATAATTCAACATGATATAGGTTAGCAGGCCTAAGCCCATGCCATCGGCAATAGCGCGCATGGCGGGGATGCTGATGAGTGTGACGCAGGCGGGGATGAATGTGCGTGCAGAGTGCCTGTCTAGTAAAAAAGCTTTTTTTGCGATACTTAATGCGATCATGAAAAGTGTGGCAGTGGGGACAGCATTAGGCACTAAGGCGAGGTAGGGGGCCAGTAAAAGGCAGGCTAAAAAACAGATGCCTACGATGATGGCGCACCAGCCTGTGCGGCCACCTGCAGACAGTCCAGCAGCACTCTCAAAATAAATGCCCATATTCGATGTGCCCAGGTGTGCGCCTATCATGGTTGAGATGCCCGTGGTCATTAATGTTAAGCGTTGCTGTTGTGGAAATGATGATGTTTCTCTCAATGGGCTTTTCTCGGTGAGGGTATGCAGTGTTGAAGTGCTGTCAAATACAATGAGGCTGGCTAATACACCAGCATGCACCAAGGTGCGAAAGGTCCACCTTAGGTCGATTTGGTTGAAGGTGTCCCCATTCATCACAATATGTGCTAAGGGCATTTTTTGAGCAGGCCATAATCCATTGGCCAGCAGTGTGACGATCAGCATGCTGATCAATGCATAACCAGGGATATTGTATCGTTTCCCCAGCACCAGCAAGCTGCAGGTCAATCCAAAGTTGATCAGTGCATGCATATTGAGGGTATAGGGGAGGGAGAAGGTCTTTGGAAAAATACCAGAGGCCTGTAAGGCGACTGTGACAATCAATAGGCCAATGCCGCTCATGGTTGCCAGGATGATGGAGTTGGGCAGTGCGCGAATGATGTGGCGTGGCCATTTCAGGCAGGCGATGATGACAAGTAAGATGCCACTGAGCAGTACGCAGGTGAGGGCTTGATGCCATTGCCCGTGATAAAAAGGCACTAAGTGTGCAACAAAATAGCCATTGATAGCCATGCTGGGTGCAATTGCAATGGGTAGACGTGCCCAAAGCCCCATGGCAAAACAGGCGAATGCTGTCGTAATACAGGTGGCAAAAAAGACGCTGTGTATTGGCATGCCTGCATGTGCAAGAATGAGGGGGTTTACGATCACGGCATAAGCCATTGTGACAAAGGTGGTGAGCCCTGCTGACAGCTCTTGCCAGCGGCTTTTTGCTGTGTCGAGTTGTATGTTCTTTAATGCGGTAAATTGCCAGTTGCGTGTTTCTAAAGGTGGCAAGAAAGGTGCGATGAGGGTTTTCATATGCTCTCAGTGTTTTGTATAGGGTGCGCCCCGGGCCCGATTCGAACGGGCAACCTATCCCTTAGGAGGGGATTGCTCTATCCAATTGAAGCTACCGGGGCTTAACTGTCTATCTTAGACTAAGATTGTAGTGTTTAAAAGAGTTGTGCTGATTATGGACGTAGGCTGCGCGCGTGATATGTGCTTTAGAGCAGCATTCTGTTATTCCATTTAAGAATTAGTTGTATTTGATTGAAATGTTTGATATTATGCTCAAATCATCTGATGTTTTTTGGATAGATTCAGGTGTGTTTGGTATTATTATTATAAAATTATTACAATATTTTTGGAGGTTTTTTATGTCTTTAGTAGCAATTATGAAGGGTGTTTTCGGTGTTGTTGAATCAGTGGGCGTAATACGCCGGCTTGTTGATGGGCTTGACAGCACACCAAGTGCCGTGGGTCAACAGAAGCCTATTTTCAGTTGTTGTGGCCAACCTCAAGGAAAAGGAGCGCCTCAAAGAAGTCCTAAATTTGCATTGATGGACGCTTTGTGGGCATTGAACAACAAGGTCAAGGGAGCGGGTGCGCCTACTAAGCATACTGATTTTGATTTACAGGCTGTGTTAGGTGTATTAGATGGACTCACAGCTGAACTCACAGCGCGCGGAGTAGATGATTCTCATGTGCAGCATTTTAATGTGCTGCGTGCATTGTTGAGGCATCTTGAAGGTAAAGCAAAGGATTCTGAGGATAGGAATACAGCTTTATCGGGTGTTTTACAGCTTATGAGTGACGTATTGCATGGGTCTGATGAAATTTCTCAGGATCTTTTGACTCTTATCCAGCATCCAAGCTCGCCTCATGTTGAATCTTTATTTCAAGATGTGCTGACCTCATCTGAGCCTGCTGTTTCAGCCCCAAGTGCAGGAGATTCTGAAGTAAGAGCAGAAGAGGGTGCTCTGAAGGACCTGTTTAATGTAGATACTTTAGATAAAGATATATTGCTCGGCTTTTTGAGCAAATTGCAAGCGCATCAAAATGATGAAGAAAGTGCACAGAAGATCAAATCCGGGCTGTTTGGAAAGCTTATGAGAAGTGCACAAGAGGCGTTTGTCTCTCGTCACACAGATGACGATGCATCTGCTGAGGCGCATGCTGCACTCCGTGCATTATTAGGTAAGAATTCAAATGTCTTAATTGAGACTGCTCGTGAAGTGAGTCATGATGATTCGGATGAAGAGTTAATTGGTGATACTCAAAAGTTAATTTTATCACTTTCCAAAGCTTTTCATCAGCGCGCGCCTATGCGTCATGTGGGTTTAGTGATGCTCAGTGCGCTTGCTACAGTGCCGGGTGTACAGCCTTATTGGGCCTCTCTGTTGTCGATGATAACAGCTTCATCGCAGACGCCGATGCTGCCGATTTATGGCATTGGTGCGCTTGCACTGGTTGGGCTGATATTGCTTGCTCGACAACATTTTAAAGCATACAAAGCAATCAAGTCATTGAACAATGCCCTGCCTGAATCCGCAAACCTAGCATTGCTTCAAAAATTGCATCGTCGTAATGGATTGGCGCAGATCGCTTTAGGCGCCTTGTTTGTAGGTGTTGCAGGCTTTGCTACTTATGTACAGTGGCCTTTAATTGCCTCTGTCTTTCT
>JAAZZZ010000067.1 GCA_014238985.1 Gammaproteobacteria bacterium | reverse complement strand
TCAAGCCTCAGACGTTGACGCGACTATTTTAGAAGGAAAACCTCCATTTCCTGTGCGGTATTTAGATCGTGTTTTATCAGTTGTATTTTTGTTAATGCATTCTGCTGCGGAAGCTGGTCTATCGGCGCATGGTGCACAACTATTTGGGTTGACGCATGGATTTTCCCCACATTGGGCGCTCATATTTGCAATGATTTTTTTAGTCATTAATCTTTGTTTAGAAGGTATGGTTGATGGGACAGAGGCCCTTCAAAAAGGGGGTAGTGAGCCATGCGCTGGTGGTCATGATCATGGTTTGAAAATTGTATCTTTTTTATATAATTTAACAAAAAAATCAACACCTTCTGCATCAGAGCTTCCACTTGAGGTCTTGAAGTATGATGATGTGAAGTGTAAATTCAAGAGATCGGAGCCTCATGCTTGTAAGCCCATGGCTATATCACAAGACGCAACATCACCTCATTCTCGTACTCAATCTCCTGAACTGTACCAAGTGCGTCGTATAAAGCCATTTGGCCTCAAAGATAAAGCTGTAAGGGTGATGGGCATCATGACAGCAGGCTGTGTAGGCCTTATTGGCGGGTTGGAATTACACTCTACTTTATCGATAGGTCTATCTGCTGCAATAGTGCTCGGTTTGGCCACTCTGTTAGTTGAAGGCAAGTTTATCTCTAAGCAGATTGAGCGATTTTCAGTCAAGTATATTGCTTTATGCTCTAAAAAGAAATTTGATGAGGTTCGAGCAATGTATGAAAGCAGAAATGAAGCAGGTAAGAAGGCCCTTCAGGAGAAGGTGCATCAATTGAGTCCGGTTGAGACGACCTTCATTGAGCAGAAGCTTGGTATTCAGAAACCCTTTAAGAATACCACTGGTCTTCCTTTGCAAATAAACCGACCACTGCCTCCTCCTCTTCAGTTACCACCGGAGAGGATAGAAAGTCTTTTGAATGAGTGTGATGGCCGATTCAATGTTCTCCTCGACTTAAAATGCTATTAAAACAACCAAAATTACAACGCTGGTTGGCCGATCATGCAGCTGCCCCTTCGCGCCGTGTCGCGGAACGTTGGATTCAAGCAGGGCGGCTCAAGGTCAATGGAGCGCCTGCACACCTTGGGCAACGTGTTAACGCAGGTGATCGTATTCAATTAGATGGTCGTTTGGTGCAAGCTGCATCTAGCAGTGAAACACGTGTGATTGTCTACCATAAGCCCATCGGAGAAGTGTCTACACGTTCAGACCCAGAACAACGCCACACGGTCTTTCAAGCTTTACCGCCTTTAAAGAGCGGGCGTTGGGTCATGGTGGGGCGGCTCGATATACAAACATCTGGTTTATTGCTCTTTACAAATCAAGGCGATTTAGCGCATCATTTAATGCATCCAAGCAGAGAAGTTGTACGTACCTATTTGGTGCGTATTCAAGGCAGTTTAACGCCAGATGTTCAGAAAAAATTATGTAGTGGGGTGAATTTAGAAGATGGTCAAGCCGTATTTGATCAGTTGCAAAAAGCGCCTTCATCCTCAGGATCGAATCAATGGTATCAAGTGAGTTTACATCAAGGGCGGAATCGAATCATTCGCCGTATGTTTCAGGCTGTAGATGTTTCTGTAAATCGTTTGATGAGAATTGGGTTTGGTCCGATTCAATTGGCACGCAGCTTAAACCCGGGGCAGTGGCAGGCGCTTTCTCAAGCTCAATTGCAAGCACTCCGGGCGCTATCTTAAATGAGGGTAGTCTTTAATGTTAGTCTTCAATGAATGGTTGCCTAAAGTCCTGTTATTGATTGGCATAACGGTTGCCATCACCGGGGGCGGGGTGGTTTTTTGTTGTCATGGATTAAGCCTTTCGCATGATCGAAAAAAGCTGATAGGGCTGGTGTTTATGGGTTCGATCTTGGTATTGGCCTTGTATGTGGGGGTTGGATCCTTGCCTGATTTGGCCAAACGCGATTTTTTTAAAACACATCAAACCGATATTCGCCAAGCCTTGAATGCCTGGCAACATCAGCCCAGTAAAATGATCGTTGTGCTTAAACATCGGCTTAAAACACATCCAAAGGACAATACGGCACGACGTCTGTTGGCCAGTGTGTATTTGCGTTTACATCATTTCAAACAAGCTCACGCAACTTTATGGCCTTTATATCAAACTCGACATGTAGACGCGTCTATATCATTGATGATGGCAGAAATTTTTCAAGGTCAAAAGAGGCCTCAAGCCAGTTTGAAGATTTTAAAAAAACTCATGGCTCAAGCTAAAGTTGCACCTGAAACAGCGTGGATCATTGGTGAACTTGCGCTGAGGGTACAAGCACCCACACTGACCCTTCAAGCTTGGCGCAATGCACGGGCACAATGGGCGCTATCGGGCCAATCATTAAAAGTCATTGATCAAGCAATTGATCAACTGTTAAAACAGATGCATTCAAAAAAATAGGGTTGTGATCAGTGAGCTATACAGTCTCAGGTATTGCAGGCTCAGTGGCTGCATGTTTCGCTATACAATCGATCAGTTGTCGAGCCAGTGTCAATTTATCTGTCAGTGGATAAGTATGTTCTGTGCCTTTAAACAGCACGGTCACTGTGTGACGGTCTGAATCACCTTCTAAGGTAGGTACTGTATTTGCAATCATCATATCACACGATTTTTGAACTTGTTTGGCCTTAGCTGAGGCAATCAAATTGTCTGTTTCCGCTGCAAAACCTACAACAAATTGAGGCCGTTCCGTATGCTGAGAGACTTCAGCAAGAATATCTGTTGTCAATCTCATCTCAATCGCTTCAAAATTTTCTGATTTTTTTAATTTATGTGGACTGTACTGTTGAGGGGTATAATCTGAAACTGCAGCACATCCAATGAACCAATTTTGATGGGGTAAAGCCTTCATCACAGCTACATGCATCTCGGCTGCGCTGACAACATGTATCACCTTGATGCCTGTTGGAATCGTTGCATGAGTAGGGCCTAAAATACAGGTGACTTGAGCGCCTTGCTCAGCAGCAGCTTGTGCCAAAGCAAGTCCCATTTTTCCGGTGCTACGATTACTTAAAAAACGAACAGTATCAATCGCTTCTTGAGTACAGCCTGCTGTGATCAACAAGTTGGTATTTTTTAATTTTTCAGACGTATCAGCTGAAAAAATCTGTGCAACAATCTCCTCAGGTTCACTCATACGCCCTGGACCCACTTCACCACAGGCCAAGGTGCCTGAATTGGGGCCAATCCATTGAACGCCCATGCCTGTTAAGTGTTTGATGTTCGCTTGCGTTGCAGGATGTTGCCACATCACAGAGTTCATAGCAGGGGCCATCCAGACAGGGGCTTGAGTGGCCAAAAACACAGTGCTGAGCAATTGATCTGCTAAACCGTGTGCACACTGCGCTAGAATATTTGCTGAGGCTGGTGCAATTAAGATGCAGTCCGCCCAACGTGCAAGCTCGATATGATCCATGTTTTGTGAGCTGTGAGCGTCTTCAAAATGCACATAGACAGGTTGGTTAGATAAGGCTTTACAGGCCATGGGTGTGATGAATTCAGCCCCACCTTGAGTCAGCACAACACGGACCATATGTCCTTGAGTGCGTAATAAGGTGATGAGCTCAGGGGCTTTAACTGCTGCAATACTGCCAGTGATACCTAATACAATGTTCATAGTACGCAACCACGGATTAAACTAAATGGCCTCTTCTTCAGATTCGCCTAGAAAACTGATGAGTTTTTTAGCGCGTGATGGATGGCGTAATTTACGTAAAGCCTTTGCTTCAATTTGTCGAATACGTTCACGTGTCACATCAAACTGCTTGCCGACTTCCTCAAGCGTATGATCTGTATTCATATTAATACCAAAACGCATGGCAAGCACTTTAGCTTCACGCGGGGTTAAGGTTTCAAGTAAATCATGGATGATTTCATGCAAACCTTTTTGAGCCGCTAAATCGTCTGGAGAGAGCAAGTTGGTTTCTTTTATGAATTCGCCTAAAGTTGAACCATCATCTTCATCCCCGATTGCTGTTTCTGTTGAAACAGGCTCTTTAGAAATTTTTTGAACTTTTCGAATTTTTTCAACAGAAATTTCCATTAATTCACTGAGTGTTTCAGGGGTGGGCTCTCGTCCCGTTTCTTGAACGATTTTTCGAGAAATTCGATTGAGTTTATTAATGGTTTCGATCATATGAACGGGAATACGGATGGTGCGTGCTTGATCAGCAATCGAGCGCGTGATGGCTTGTCTAATCCACCAAGTCGCATAAGTTGAAAACTTATAACCCCGTCGGTATTCAAATTTATCAACTGCTTTCATCAGGCCAATATTACCTTCTTGGATAAGGTCTAAAAATTGTAAACCACGATTGGTGTATTTTTTAGCAATTGAAATCACCAGTCTCAAGTTAGCCTCAATCATTTCACGTTTGGCTTGTTTGCTTTTTGTGGCACCAATGGTCATTCGACGATTGGTTTCTTTGATTTCTTGAATGCTCATGTCTGCAGTGTCTTCAAGGTGTATCATTCTTTGTTGTAGTTTCAATATCTTAGGCTCAATGTTTTTCAGTTGTTTTTTTGCATCTGGGAATTTTTTCATCAAAGTTGCTAGCCAAGTTAAGTCTGTTTCATGACCTGGAAAAGTTAAGACCAGCGCCTCTTTAGCAAGATCAGTTTCATCCATGCAGAGTTTAAGGACACGGCGTTCACATTTTTTTGCAGTTTCAAGAAATTCACGCATAATTTTGGCTTGTGCTTCGATTTGTTTAGGTGTCAACTTAAGTTGAATGAAATTATCACTTAAACATTTTAATGCAATTTGAGCTTGTTGAGATGTTGAACCATGTTTTGTTTTAAGTTTTTTATGTAACTGTAGTTGCACAGATCGATCAAATGATGTAGTTAATCTTAATAGTAATAATTTTATTACACTACGTTTTGAAATAACAGATGAATTAATTTCTAAATCAATTGTACAACT
>JAAZZZ010000066.1 GCA_014238985.1 Gammaproteobacteria bacterium | reverse complement strand
TCATGGAGGCGGGATCGATTTAAAATTTCCACATCATGAAAATGAGATTGCTCAATCTGAAGGTGCAACAGGCCATCCATTTGTGAAATATTGGATACATGTTGGACATGTATTAGTGAATGACGAAAAAATGTCAAAATCATTGGTGAATTTTACAAGTGTACGTGATTTATTGGTTCAGTATCATCCTGAAGTCATACGGTATTTGTTATTATCGAGTCATTACCGCAGTCCTGTCAATTATGCTCCACCGCTGATCACAGCAGCGAAGCAAGCTTTAATGCGTTTGTATACGGCGCTTGATTGTGTTGAAGCAGGGGGGCAGGTACAAGCTGAAGCCTGCGAGCCTTTTTATCAAGCGATGTCGGATGATTTTAATACACCTAAAGCTTTGGCAGTTTGTTTTGAATTTGTCAGCGAAATTTTTTCTTTGAAATCGACGGACATGACTGCAGCGTGTACACATGCTGCAAATCTTAAGCATTGTTTGGGATTTTTAGGGCTAGGGCAATCAGTGCCTCGTGAGATTTTACAAGGAGAAAAAGCGCTCGATATTTCAATTGAGGACATTGATCAACAAATTGCTTTGCGTGAAAAAGCACGTTTAGAACAACAGTGGGATATTGCAGATCGCATTCGGGATCAATTGGCGGAACAAGGCGTTATTTTAGAAGATACAGAGGGGCACACTACATGGAGACGTGCTTGAGAATAGATTTTTCAGTGTATTAAGTGTTGATAAGCTTGCCATGTATTGAGTAATAAGGCCGTAACGGTCATGGGACCAACCCCTCCGGGTACAGGGGTGATCCATCCTGCACGTTTCCGCGCAGCTTCGAAGGGAATATCACCGATGAGTCGACCTTCAGGAGTGCGATTAATCCCTACATCAATGACGATCGATCCAGGTTTAATCCATGCTGCATCGATGACATTTGGATTGCCTATTGCAACAATGAGGCACTCAGCTTGTTGAATATGATGAGATAAATGGGTGGTTTCTGTATGGCATAAGGTGACTGTGGCACCAGCAGATAAAAAAGACAATGCAGCTGGACGACCTACGATTGTGGATGCTCCAACAATAACTGTATTTAGGCCTAAAATTGGGCGTTTTGCATATTCGAGCAATAACAAAATACCATAGGGGGTACAAGGTTGAAAAATTGGGCATTTTTGTGCCAATCGGCCTAAAGTATATGGATGAATGCCATCGACATCTTTTTTTGGATCGATGGCTTCTATCACAGCTTGTTTATCGATGTGTTGAGGCAAAGGCAATTGCATTAAAATGCCGTGTATATTGGGCTGTTCATTCAATGATTTAATTAGAGTAAGGAGGTGTTGTTGAGTGGTTTGAACTGGCAAATCATGGTTAAATGTTTGAATGCCAACCGCCTTACATGCTTCACGCTTTTTTCGGACATAAATGCTTGAAGCAGGATCTGATCCTACTTGAATGACAGCTAAACCAGGCGGGTTGGTGGCAGTATGACCATGAGATTTGATATATTGTTTGAGCTGCTTCATATGCCAGGTTGCGCAATGTTGTCCATCAAGCAGTTGTGCAGGTTCTTGAGTTGAATGCATAAAAACAGCCCATTAAGTCAATCAAGATATCATATCAGATTCTCAAGATATCATATCAGATTCTTAAATGTTAGATAAAGATTTGTTGCAGACTTGAGAGATTAATATCTATCTGATACAATCACGCGCTGTAAGCGAATTTTGGAGTGAGTATGGCACAGGGAAAGTCACGCCATTTTATTAAAACCTTTCTAAATGTACCGCGATGGGTAGGTGTTTCTGAATTGGTGAATGTTGGAAAATCTATTAAATCACTGGGTAAAAGCTTGTTTGTGGTGAAACAGCCTGAACGCATTGAAACCTTTGAACAAGCGGTTGAGCGTCTTCATTTAAGTGAAGCAGACATTAAAAATCGTTGTAAATGGTCGCGTATCACTGCATTCATTTATTTTTTAGCTGCTTTAGTCTTTTTGGGATATGGTGTTCACGTATTGCTGTTGGGACATTATATGTCTTTTGTGACCACAATGGTCTTAACTGTATTGTTATTAACATTTTCTTTTCGCGAACATTTTTGGTACACGCAGATGAAGCACCGTCGTTTAGGTTTTACAGTTAAAGAATGGTTTAAATCCAGTTTAAATTTTTAGATCATGAGGTGAGGAGCAAGCCAATGTTAAAACGCGTTTTAACAGTTTTTTTCCTAATGACTACAGTTGTAGAAGCCTTTGCTGTTCCTGGATCAGGCATGTCAGATTCAGTGGGAGACATTTTTACGCCAGCACCACTTGATTTATCAATCAATTATCTGCGCATGATTTTTGGTACAGTGGGTAATGTCTTGATTGGTGGGGGAGATGAACTCATTGCCCAGTTGTTTGGTATTTTCAACGCAGGGCTATTGGTGTTCGTGGGGGGATTTGTTTCCTATACTGTTTTTAGATCAGTGATTAATACTTCTCAGGATGGAGGTATGGGTGGGCAAGGCAAGGGGGGTAATGCCTGGACAGTCTTCCGAATTGTTTTAGGGGTTTCGTTACTTGTGCCTATGTACCAAGGATACAGTATGGCGCAAGTGATGGTGATGTGGTCGGTGAAGCAAGGTGTTGGATTGGCGGATACGATGTGGAGTCATACAGCAGACCATCTTTCTCAAAAAGGTGGGGCGGTGATGTCGCCACCTACTTCAAATTTATATGACAATCTTGATACGATTGCAGCTCCAAAAAACAGCGCTACAGCTATGTCTATGCAAGATCTCATGCGATCAGCAGCCTGTTTAGCCATATTAGATAACAGTGGCCGTGGGAAGATTGAAGAATATCAGCGCAGAAATAGCAATACTGCTGGTACTCCTTTGTCTTCTTTTGCGCCCCAGGTACGGTTGGGTACGGAATGCAAGGCTCATTCAGACGGTATAAGGTCAATTGTTTCAGAGATCACAGATGAAAGTAAAAATCATATATGCTTTGGGACGAAATATCACCCAACGATATGTGGAGCGTTTAATTGGAAGCAAGATGAGTTACAAAGCGTTGAAGCATCGGTGCAAGTGGCATTATTGGGTGCTGCTGAAAATTACCTGTATATCATGAAAAACCTTTACGATAAGGCCGGAAAATTTTACGACAGTACCCATCAAGGCGACTTTAGTAAAGCTTTAAACCCTAGCCAAGAGTGCACAGGTTCAAGTCAAGAAGACTGTGCAAAAAACAAACAAGCACTAGCATCATTTTCATGCAATGATGTCGATGGAACCTCCGCTAATTTTGTAGAAGAGTGTTTGCCTGGGATCGCCTTGGTATCGGGGGCAACACATTATTATAGTGCCATCAAACCTGCGCGTGTAAAGCCTGATACGCAAACATCGGGTCAAGATAAGCAGGCCTATACAGAGGAGGCACAGATAGCATGGGCAGATCAGGCAAAAGCAGGGGGATGGATCACAGCATGACAATCCTATCATCATATGATTTCGCGCCCAAATCAGCCGCCTACGAAATTAAAAGCGCTAAGTCGGTATATGTTTCGGGGAGAAGGCCCAGCAAACGACAAGCTCAAACGTAGGGATTTTAACTCTTGGCCTGGTGATAGTGCAAACCCAACCTGTCGGCTTGACAAGCTCAAGACAAGACTACAGTTTACGATAGGTGCTAATCAAGCGCTCAATACTAATGCTCAGGGGCAGTATACATTGTCGGAAAAAGGTATGTTTATAACCTGTGCTATATTCTCTCAACTGGAGGATCAGTATCAACAGCATGCGCAGCATAAAATTAATATCATGAAAAAGGCCAGCTTGTTTGGTCGTTTGGATCAGGGAAGTGATGGTGTAGCACCTGCTCAAGGCTCAACGCTTGATAATGTCAACAAGTTAACTCACCTGGCGCTGAAGACGCTGATGAATACTATGGCTGAATCATTTACGCGGGGTGCATTTGAAGAGAAAGCAGCTCAAACATATTTAACTTCGAAAATTTTTGAAAAAGAGCAACCGTTAAATATTGCACCACAGAACATTAAAATTATGTTAACAGTGATTATTTCAAATTTGCTCGGAATTCAACCCTATACGACGGATAGCAAGGCAGACAATGGCCTACAGACGCTCTATAATGATGGGACAGAGAATGCTTTAGGGAAGCTTCATGATATAAGACTGAATCCAAACTGCAAAGCTGCTTTAGCCAAATGCAACGCCCCAGCCACTGAGGATACTTGTTTTAAAATCGCTACCGAGAATAAGTGCATTCGGACAGGAGAAGGAATATTAGGGGCTATGTATAGTGCTAAACAAGGATCGCCCGTTTATCAGGTGCTATTGATTACAAATTTAGGGACTTCAATGCTGAACAATGCAGTACAGTATTGGACAAGCACTATCAATGGTATTTATACAATTACAAAGGCTATTACAGCAGATGTCACAACTTGGATTCTCACTAAAGGAACCGAGGGGGCTGTTGCTGGCG
This sequence comes from Gammaproteobacteria bacterium, assembly GCA_014238985.1. Taxonomy (GTDB): domain Bacteria; phylum Pseudomonadota; class Gammaproteobacteria; order Comchoanobacterales; family Comchoanobacteraceae; genus UBA729. Next base: position 598 of record JAAZZZ010000066.1, on the reverse strand, counting down.
CGACCCTGGCGGCCATGGGTAGCGCAACGTCGTCAACTGGGTTGGGGGCCGTTGCGGGAGTAGCAATGTCTGCCGCAGGCGGTGCTGCTTACATGATAGCTCAGATTGGGGTATCTTTGGCGCAGATGTATTATAAATTTGACATCGCCAGTTTGGGCGTCTATTTACCGTTTGGTGCAAGTTTAGCTGCGGCTTTCTTTGGTATGGGTATTACGATGGGTATTTATGTCCCATTAATTCCATTTTTAACATTTTTATTTTCAGCCATTGGGTGGTTAATTGCTGTGATTGAAGCCATGATTGCTGCTCCTTTAGTTGCTCTGGGGGTGACCCATCCAGAGGGACATGATTTACTTGGGAAGGCCGAACAATCAGTCATGTTATTATTGGGTATTTTTATTCGTCCTGCAGCCATGTTACTTGGTTTTATCATGGCTGTGACTTTAAGCTATGTTGCAATGGAGATGCTCAATATAGGCTTTATATCGGTGATGTTGAATTATATGACTGGAGCTACAGGCATACCTCAAATGATTGGGTTTTGTGGAATTTTACTTGTTTATACTTATGTTGCTGTGTCTGTGATACAACAAACATT
>JAAZZZ010000065.1 GCA_014238985.1 Gammaproteobacteria bacterium | reverse complement strand
ACTGTAACCGTCTTGCCTATTCGTCGAGTGAATCCGGCGGCTTTATGTCGAGCGCATCGTGTTTTAATCACACCTACAGGGGTGAAATTTTGTGAGGAGTGGTTATCGTGAGTGCTGTATCGTTTGGTTTATATGATGTTTTAATTCAGCCGGTCTCTACAGAAAAGTCCGCGTTGATGGAAGGGCAAAGTGAATATGCGTTTTTTGTATCACGTGCTTCCAATAAAGCTGATATTAAAAAGGCTGTTGAAGTGATGTTTAATGTTAAAGTTGAACGTGTTCGTACACTGATATTGAAAGGCAAGTGTAAAAAATCTGGTCGGCGTATTGGGTTTCGCCAAGATCGCAAGAAAGCCTATGTTCGCTTGGTTTCTGGTCAAGTTATTGAGTTTGATAAGGCGTAAGAGGTATCGATATGTCTGCAGTTGCAAAAATTAAAAAGTTTAAACCGACCTCTCCCGGAGTGAGGCATTGTGCAATTTTATCCCATGGGTTTACTAAATTAAAACGCAGTGCAGTACGGAAGCGTTTGTCTAAGGCTAAACAATGGCGTGCACATCGAGGTGGAGGTTCTGGGCGGAGTGCGGGTCAAATTACAGTTCGTCATCGTGGTGGTGGTGCGAAGCGTTTGCCTCGGATTATTGATTTTGCACGTTATAAAGATGCTATTCCTGCTCGAGTGGCTTCAATAGAATATGATCCGAATCGCAATGCATACATTGCTTTAATCAGTTATCGTGATGGAGCATGGTCATATGTGATTGCTCAGAAAGGTTTAAAAGCTGATGATCTTATTCAAAATGGAAAGAGTGCGCCTATTCAAGTAGGGAATTGTTTGCCCATGCATTCTATTCCTGTGGGTACGATTATTTGTTGTATCGAAATGAAAGTAGGTAAAGGCGCTCAGCTTATTCGTGCGGCAGGGACTTCAGCGATGTTGGCAGGTTTAGATGGTGATTTTGTTATTGTTCGACTCAAATCAGGCGAAATACGTAAAATTCGATCTGAATGTCGCGCTGTCATTGGTGAGGTTTCAAATAGTATGCACAATTTGCAACGACTTGGAAAAGCAGGGGCATCAAGACATCGTGGGCGTCGTCCGACTGTTCGAGGAACAGCGATGAATCCAATTGATCATCCACATGGTGGTGGAGAAGGCCGTTCATTTGGAAGACACCCTGTTTCCCCGACAGGTGTTCCAACCAAAGGCATGCGCACACGTCGAACCAAACAAGGCTTGGATTTAATTATTAGACGACGTCGAAAACGTCGTCGTTCAAAATAGGAGAAGAGGCATGGGTTCTCGTTCGGTGAAAAAAGGTCCATTTGTCAGGAATTCTGATTATAAAGCAGTCACGAGATTGTTGAAAGCAGGGAAAACTTCTGGTACGGTTAAGTCCCATTATCGTGATTCAACAATTATTCCGATTATGGTTGGTTTTACCTTTGCAGTGCATGATGGTCGACGTTTTGTTCCTGTTTACATTACAGAGGTGATGGTAGGGCATAAGCTAGGTGAATTTGCACATACTCGGACATTTCGATCTCATTCAGGTGATAAAAAAGTAAAACAAGGAGATTAATGACAATGGCCACTGAAGTTACAGCTGTACTTCGACGACAACGTTCGTCGGCACAAAAAGTACGACTTGTCATCGATTCGATTCGAGGGGCACGTGTTGAACAGGCGCTTGATCAGTTAATTCATGGGCGAACTAAAGCTTCAGTGTTGGTGAGAAAAACACTTGAATCTGCTGTAGCAAATGCAGAAAATAATCATGGTCTCGATATTGATAGTTTAATTATTGTGCGTGCTTGTGCAGATGTCGCTCATACACTGAAGCGTTTTAGAGCGCGTGCACGTGGGCGTGGTGCTCGAATTTTAAAACGTTCTTGTCATATTACGATTGTAGTTTCTGAAAAAGAAAGGGGAGACTGATATGGGTCAAAAGACACCACCTCGACTGAATCGACTTGGTATTGTCAGTTCGCAGTCACCTTCTGGACGTTGGTATGCATCTCGTTCTGATTTTGCCTGCACATTATTGCAAGATTTAAAACTTAGAGGCTATTTTGATCGATTTCCTCGGTCGGTTGGTATTCACGAAATACGTATTGAGCGGACTAATCAAAATATTAACCTAGTCGTGGTGTGTGTTAGACCAGGTGTGATGATTGGGAAAAAAGGCGCTGATATTGATTCGATGAAACGCGCATTGACTGATTTGTTAGGGGCAAAAACGCACGTGAGTGTTAAAGAGCTCAAAAAGCATGATTTGTACGCCAAGTTGGTTGCGGAAAATGTTGCACAGCAGTTAGAGCGACGTGTGATGTTTAGAAAAGCAATGAAAAGAGCCTTGCAAAATACAATGCGAGCAGGGGCAATAGGTATTAAGGTTCAAGTTTCTGGTCGATTAGGTGGCGCTGAAATTGCACGTAGTGAGATGTATCGTGCAGGTCGTGTGCCATTACATACATTTAAAGCAGATATTGATTTTCATATTGCCACTGCATTCACAACATATGGGATTATTGGCGTGAAGGTTTGGATCTACAGGTCAGATCAATTGCATTCAAGCACTGAAAAAGTATCTCGTCATCGAATTTCAGATCAGTAACGGAGATTTTGAATGCAACAGCCACCTAAAAATATGAAGTTTCGTAAGCGCAGAAAATGTAGAGTGAGTGGCAAAGCGCGTAGTTCTACAGTACATTTTGGTGATTATGGTTTGCGAATAGATGAGCCATGCCGTTTAACCGCTCGTCAGATTGAAGCAGCGCGTCGTGCAATGGTGAGGGCTTTGAAACGAGGAGGGCAAGTTTGGATTCGAGTTTTTCCAGATTGGCCTGTATCTAAAAAGCCACTTGAAGTGCGACAAGGTAAAGGTAAAGGTAATGTTGAATATTTTGTGTTTCCTTGTCGAGCAGGAACAATGGTGTTTGAAGTTGCGGGTGTATCAATGACGTTAGCGCGTGAGGCGATTCGTTTGGCCATTTCAAAATTGCCTGCTAAGGCAACTTTTATTGTCCGTGAAGGCCTAGATGTAGCCCAAGGAGGTCAGCATGAATGACAGCTTGACTGCAGCACAATTGCGTGAGAAAAGCCCAGAAGATCTTAAGGTTTTATTGGGTGATTTATATAAGGAGCGCTTTACACTGAGAATGTGTATGGCAGCTGGTGAAATTAAAACGCATCGTTTTCGAAGCATTAAACGGATGATTGCTCGAATTAAAACATGTTTAGCTGAGGAGGTTCGTAATGACGCAAGATCAGCATAGGTTAAAACGTCGATTGGTAGGGAAAGTCGTCAGTGATAAAGCAACTCAAAGTTTAACTGTAGAGGTAACTTCTTCGATGCAGCACCCGTTAGGGAAATACATCAAACGACGCAGTAAAATTCATGCACATGATGAGAAAGAGCTTGCAAGTATGGGTGATATTGTTGTGATAGAAGAAGGTCGGCCAATTTCAAAAACCAAATCTTGGCGATTGGTTTCCATAGAAAAATCCGTGAAAGATGGATCAGAAGAGGAATCCATGAAAGATGAATCAGGAGATCTTGCATGATTCAGATGCAAACACTTTTATATGTTGCAGACAATAGCGGTGCGAAAAAATTGATGTGCATTTCTGTTTTAGGAGGTGCGGGTCGTCGTTATGCAAATATTGGTGATGTTATTCGTGTCAGTGTCAAAGAGGCAATTCCTAACAGTCGTGTTAAAAAAGGTGAGGTTTATTATGCTGTTGTGGTTCGAACGCGGTCTGGCATACAACGAGCAGATGGTTCTGTAATTCGTTTTGATTCGAATGCAGCGGTTTTATTAAATCCTCAAAAGCAGATTGTAGGCACACGTGTTTCTGGGCCGGTGACGCGCGAATTACGAAAGTCTTTTATGCGAATTATTTCATTAGCGCCAGAAGTGTTGTAGACTGTCGGGCCAGGAAGAGAGGAAAGTAAAGATGGCTATAGCCAAATTAAGAGAAGGTGACACAGTGGTTGTTTTAGTGGGCAAGGACCGTGGTCAAGTGGGTGAAATTGTTAAAATTCGTGGGGAAAAAGCAAAAATCTCAGGGATCAACCTTGTGTCTAAATGTCATAAACGCAATCCTCAGAAAGATGAACAGGGGGGTATTAGAAAACAAGAAGCTTTTCTTGATTGTTCTAATGTTGCACTATGGGATACAACGCAAAAACGCAAGATTCGTATAGGGATTAAAATCTTAGAAAATGGGAAACGAGTTCGCGTTGATAAACGTTCAGGGGAAGTTATAGAAGAGACGCGAGGACAGGTATGACAGTGAATTTGAAACAACGCTATCGAGAAGAAGTATTTGAGGCACTCCATAAAACTTTAAAGTGTAATGCAATGCAAACGCCAAAATTGCTCAAAATCACATTGAATATGGGGTTAGGTTCTGCAGCGATTACTGATAAAAAGCAGATCGCTGGAGCTCAGAAAGATTTAAAGATGATTGCGGGACAACATCCCATTGTGACGCGAACACGCCGATCTATTGCCGGCTTTAAGATTCGTGAGGATTGGCCTATCGGTGTGAAAGTGACTTTACGTGGTGATCGAATGTGGAATTTTTTACAGCGATTAATATTTGTTGTTTTACCACGTGTTCGTGATTTTCGCGGTTTGAATGCGCGTTCCTTTGATGGACATGGCAATTATAACCTTGGTTTATCAGAACATATTGTATTTCCTGAAATCAATTATGATAAAGTTGAACGTGTTCGTGGATTAGATATTGCGATTACGACAACAGCAAGAACAAATGAAGAAGCCTATGCTTTGCTTTCTCGTTTGTTTTTCCCATTTAAGAACAAACTAGTAAAGTAGGGGTTAATATGGCAACTAAACGTATGATTGCACGAGAAGCACAGTTGGCAAGGCGCTTTGTATCTCAAGTGAATCGTAATGAGTTAAAGAAGGTTGTGTCCAGTCCTGCTTCAACTGGAGAGCAAATATTGGAGGCGATGATGCGGTTACAATCACGTCCAGTTGATGAAAGCCCTTGTCGTCGCTATCGTCGATGTGGATCATGTGGTCGTTCACGTGGAATTTATCGTCGTTTTGGTTTATGTCGTTTATGTATTCGTAAATATGCAGCCTTAGGCTGGGTGCCTGGATTAGT
>JAAZZZ010000064.1 GCA_014238985.1 Gammaproteobacteria bacterium | reverse complement strand
AAGAGCGCAGGATTCAAAGCTTGAGTGACGTTATCATGGTTTAAAGTGATCTGGCCGATCAGTTTTTGAGTTTCAAAATGAGGTGTGTCAGGCCCATTTAAGTGTGAGTCGTGCGCTCTGTTTGCTCTAAAATCCTCAGGGGATCAGGGGCTATTCAGAGTATATTATATGCTGAGCTGTACGTGATTGAACAGTGCTATCAAGATAACCAATGATCCTGGTTTGACGCTGATTGTCAGATGATCGGTGCAGAGCGCCAGGTCAATCCGCGTATTATTTCCTTAAGGTTTTGTTTTCAAAGTTTTGTATTCTTTGGCGTCAATGTTGATTGTGTTGTACATATTTTAAGAATAAAAAAATTTTTAAATGCAAAGCTGATGTTTTAAATAAAGCTTATTATCTTTGGGTTTTAGGCGCTCAGTCGCGCTTAGCTTTGAAGGTTTTATGTGTTCAGGGTGTATTTAATACTGAGCGCACGGGATCGAACGATCAAGTTTTTAACTTTCTGAAATTTTTAAGCTTTCCTTAAGGTTTCATTGGGCAGTACAGCCTAGTATTCAGCTTTTCCCGGCTGGGATAAACAATGAATAAATGTGGAGATATATTATGAAAAAGGCTGTATGGCGAATGAATGATGGTTTAGGTTCTAGGTTTGAGGATGGTTTAGATGACCGGAAAATTCTAAAGAGTTGGGATTCCTCTGATGAGGAAGGTCAGGGTCCCGCAAAACGCGCTATGAAAAGCAGTGATCGTTCGACAGACGCTCATCGTACAGGATTAGCTGCAACAACGAGTGAGGGTATGGTAAGCTACGCTGAAGGTGATCCAAGACGTACGATTTATCCGGCATTAAATTTTGCTGCGTCACCAGCACCAGCACCAGCAGCAGAGCCAGAGCCAGAAGCAGCAGCGCCAAAGCCAGCAGCACTAACGCCACAAGTGCCAGTAGCGCCAACGCTAGCAGGGCCAACATCAGCAGCAGGCAACGTAGCAACAGGCAAAGCAGCAGCGCCAACGCCAGCAGCAGGATCAAAGAAACGCCGCAATATGGCAATATGGGCTTTTGCTATCTTAGGCTCTGTTCTCGGGTTAACTGCTCATCTGCTGTTTCCGACTGTTGCAGCATTAAAGTTGGTGTTACCTGTGTTTATGCAGCCTGCATTGGCAGCTATTTCTCCAATTTTTTATCCAGTATTAATTTTATTACCTGCATTCATCGTCTCAGCCATCATGGTCTTTTTGGTACATACGTTATTCAACAAGGTACAATTCGCTACCCTTAAATGGATCGGAGGCTTGAGTGTCTTGGGTATGGGCGTAGGTGGTTTGGTTACTTTTGCCACGATGGGCTGGACATTGCCGATAGCCTCGACATTTTCGGCTGTGGCGCTCGCATTTCTTCCAGGGATTGGCATTGGCCTAGGGGCTGGTGTGGCATTAGGTGCTTTAATTGGGCGTCGTGTGAAACAAACACAAGACGTTCAAGCTCTTAATTCAGGTCTTGGTCGTCGTGATCACAAAGACTCAGATTCGCTCCAATCTGGGGGAGCTCATCGGCCTCCCGCTGATGTCTCAGACAGCAAGCACGCAGGCGCTTTCAACGTAGTAACAGCAGACAGTATAGCACCATGACGCCTTTCGTAAGCGTGTTCAGTGCGCTTCTGTGAATGAGATTTGATACACGGTTTGATGTGTTGATTTCGAGCCCTCTCGAATGAGAGGGCTCGATACAATGAACTTAAGATAAGCTTGAAGTTTGGATGTTTGGAAGTAACAGTGTGCGTCAATTTTCTGTTTTAGATCGTATCATCATTGAGATGGATCGAGGGTTACGTGCCATGACAGGGGCTGTTAGGGTGTCAGCGCGGCCGTGCCCACGCGCTCAGCAGCCGACACAACGTTTGTCTCAGCAGGCACGTGCGCGCAGTATTGGATACATGCGGGTTAACCATGTGGGAGAGGTGTGTGCACAAGCCCTCTATTTTGGACAAGCATGGGTTACACGCGATGCTGCTGTGTCTAAATTTTTATTACACTCCGCGACAGAAGAGGCAGATCATCTCGCCTGGTGTCACCAACGTATCTGTGCCTTAAATGGACGCATCAGCTGGCTTAACCCAGTGTGGTATGGAGGTAGTTTTATATTAGGGGCTGTAGCAGGTGCTTCAGGCCTACAGTGGGGGTTGGGTTTTATTGCAGAGACAGAGCACCAGGTCGGTATGCACTTAAAAAGCCATTTGAAAAAATTACCCGCTCATGACCATGCGTCCCGTGCCATTGTTCAGCAAATGGTTCAAGATGAAGCGGAGCATTGTCGAGAAGCTCAACATTTGGGTGCAAAGCCCTTACCTTCATTCATTGCACACGCCATGCGTATGTGTGCAAAAGGTATGACAACTGTTGCGTATTGGATTTAAAGGATCTTTGATCTCACGCCTGTTTGTCGTCGCGTTTTTTGTGATCTCATTAAGCTTTATGTATTGTTTTAAATGCTGATTTAAGCGTTGATATCAGCATCATCTCTGTTTTTCAACTATAGTTCAAAAGTACTGTATTTTTTAAAGGGGTGACTCAAATGAACCAGCAATTTAAGCCACTGTGTGTTTTAGCTTTTTCTATTGCCATTGTGTGGGGTCTATCTTTGATGCTGTTGGCTTGGTTAGGTCTATGGTTGAGCTATGGATTGCCTTTCATTGATCTGCTGGGTTCAGTGTATCTGGGTTATCACGCAACTTTACTGGGCGGTGTTATCGGTTTGATGTTTGGCTTTATGGATATGTTTGTCGGTGTTTGGGTGATTGGTTGGATTTACCTGACAGGTTGTCGCGTATGTCGAGTGGATCAATGTTGCTGTAGCCCCAAGAAAAAAATGAAACGTACATCATGATGAATTGATCGTGTTGCATGGTTTTAGGTATTTAAGTGTGATCGTCACATGCGTACTTGAACGCTATGTTTTCTCTTTTAAAATGGCTTTGAGCCATTGGTCGTTTTGATGCCAGCGTGTATTGAGCTGTTCTTGAAATTGACGTCTAAACTGTCGATCTTGTTCAATATCGCCGATCCACTGTGTATCAAATGGTGTGATGGAATATTGAATCACCACAGTGGGAATGTTTCCACATAACCAATGCCATAAACTCGGATGGGTGTGTTGATAGGCCAATGTTACATCGCACCAATCAGGCTTTAGGTCTGCCCAAGCATTTAAAACTTGTCCTACGCTGCGACTATGTGGTGTGAGCAAATGTTGGTAGGGGGCGGCGCTGTTGGCCAATTTTTGAGCGGTTAAACGTGTGCCTTCAGGAAAATTGACCAACGTAGTCGGTTGATCTGATAGCCGCATGCAGGCGCTTTTGACAGTCAATTGATTGGCGTGTTTGTATTTTGGGTTACGTTTCATTTTCTGTATAGAATGACGCTGAATGAAAGGGTAATCTAATATTTTAGCAATGAGCCCTGCGATAGGGACCCAGATTAAACTCTGCTTCATAAAAAATTTCAAATGCGGTAATTGTCCTTCAAACACCATTTGTAAGATCAAAATATCAGCCCAAGATTGATGGTTGCAGGTTAAGAGTGTCCAATGATGTCGAGGCAATGTGCCTTGATGACGTGTACGAAAATGTGTTCCAGTCAGGTATGTTAAATATACGCGGTTAAAGTGTACCCAGCGTTGATAAATCGCATGAATGCCTCGTTGTAATGGGGTGTGTAAAGATTTAAATAGCAGCAGGTCTAATGCAAACAGTGTGAGCAGGCACAGTCCCAATACAGTGAGATTAAGGATCAGCACCATCGCTGTGAAGAGGCCACGTAGTATTTTAAATGATTGAAGGAACATTATTTTGAGGTCCTTAAGGTTTTAATAGGCGTGTTTGTGCGTCTTGTTGATTCAGTGTTTCAGCAACAGCGAAACCTAACGATTCAGCTGTTTCAAGTGTTTGAGTCTGTTCTGCATATAAGGCAGGACCGTTGCCCACCCAGGCGGTGAGGGTTAAAGCAGTGTCGCCATAAGCATAGGCTGCAATGGGGGCATGACAATGCCCGCCCAGTGCGCGCATGCACGCACGCTCGGCTGTTAAGGCGGCTTGAGTGATGCTGTCATTGAGGGGTTTGAGGTATTGTTCAGTGATGTCATCATCTGAACGGCATTCGATGGCCAAGGTGCCTTGTCCTGCTGAAGGTATAAATTGTTTGGGGTCTAGGTGCTCGATGATCGTGTCAGTTAAACCCAAGCGCATCAGTCCAGCTGCAGCTAAAATGAGCCCATCCACGTGGCCTGATTGCCACTGTTCGATGCGCGTTTGAACATTGCCGCGTATGGGGATGGTTGTCAGATGCGCATAGTGTTGCTTGAGTAAATCAGCACGTCGAGGGCTGCTGGTGCCAATACGGCTTTGAGGCGGCAGTTCAGCCAGGGGCTGTTGCGCAACACATACATCATGGCACGCACTGCGTTGTGGTACACAGGCCAGTGACAGCCCAGGGGTGTCAGAAGAAGGCATGTCTTTGGCTGAATGGACGGTGATGTCTGCATGGCCATCTAGAACAGCTTGTTGAATGGCTTTGACGAACACACCCTTTCCACCACAGCTGGACAGAGATGCTGTATGTTGATCTGCCTCAGTTAAGATCGGCACAAGCGTATATTTTAATGTTGGGTGATGTTGGGATAATTGTTCACCCACCCATTGAGCTTGGTGTTGTGCTAAAGGGCTGCTGCGTGTGGCAATGCGTAGTGTGAGGGCTGTTGTCATAAAACACCTGATTGAATCAATCCCACAGTTGTTGAGATTCAGATATCATCAGTTTAAGTGTTTTTTGAGGTGACGTCGAGCAAAGACACATCAAGGCCCATCGGATGACAATTGACTTCAACTTTTTTCATCAATTGGGTCATGATGTGCTCAGCCCATTCTTTGATTGCGCGCTTTCTTCTGTCTTTGCAGATTCTTGATCTGTGGCGGCAGTGGGGGAGGCAGAATAAGATGTGTTGGCAGCACACACATCATTAAAACGGGTTAAACCTTCTGCGCCATGTGTGTCCAAATCAGTAGGGCGTGCAGGCGACAATACAACCCCTTTAGGTGCTGCAGTCAAATCGGCTATGCTTAAAAAACGCTTACATTGTGCAGCTATAGAGGGTGCGTTTGTTTTGATATAGAAAACAGACCCAATGATAGC
>JAAZZZ010000063.1 GCA_014238985.1 Gammaproteobacteria bacterium | reverse complement strand
AGATTTTATGAGCCCCTTGAAAGCGTCAAACATTTTATTATTCTGATCCGCTCTCGCACCATCCCGCGCAATCTGTGCGACATCTCTCTTAGCCTGCCTTTCTGTTTTGAGCTTATTCAACCACCCACGCCATCCAGCACATGCTTCTTTCCTCATTTCCGTCGAGTGCAGCAAGCCCTGCTGAGAATCCCCATCAACATAAACTCTCGCGTTATACGCTCTTGTCCGAGCAGCTCGATCCGCATCTCTAGTGTTGCCCTTCTCCTTACGCTGCCTGGTGCGCTGATCCGAAGCAGCAGCCCTGCGATCGCGCTGAGTCTCACGCCAATCCGCAAATGTATTCCATATCTTTAATGCGTTTCTATAGGGGTTTATTGCACCCGCATCCCCTTTAGTCAAAGTAGCCTTCCAAGGCATTTTAGTTAATCCCCCCAGAACACTCACACCCAATGCCACGACCAATGGTATCGTTCCAGCGCTCACAACACTCAGTCCAATCCCCGCGGCTACGCCTCCGTATAATCCCAATGTCCCAACTGTCTCAACGACCTGCTTTCCACTCACGTCCTCATCAAAATCACCTGCTGAATCACCTGCTGTGTTTTAGATTTTATGAGCCCCTTGAAAGCGTCAAACATTTTATTATTCTGATCCGCTCTCGCACCATCCCGCGCAATCTGTGCGACATCTCTCTTAGCCTGCCTTTCTGTTTTGAGCTTATTCAACCACCCACGCCATCCAGCACATGCTTCTTTCCTCATTTCCGTCGAGTGCAGCAAGCCCTGCTGAGAATCCCCATCAACATAAACTCTCGCGTTATACGCTCTTGTCCGAGCAGCTCGATCCGCATCTCTAGTGTTGCCCTTCTCCTTACGCTGCCTGGTGCGCTGATCCGAAGCAGCAGCCCTGCGATCGCGCTGAGTCTCACGCCAATCCGCAAATGTATTCCATATCTTTAATGCGTTTCTATAGGGGTTTATTGCACCCGCATCCCCTTTAGTCAAAGTAGCCTTCCAAGGCATTTTAGTTAATCCACCCAGAACACTCACACCCAATGCCACGACCAATGGTATCGTTCCAGCGCTCACAACACTCAGTCCAATCCCCGCGGCTACGCCTCCGTATAATCCAAATGTCCCAACTGTCTCAACGACCTGCTTTCCACTCACGCCCTTATCAAAATCACCTGCTGAATCACCTGCTGAATCACCTGCTGAATCATCTGCTGTTTTAGATTTTATGAGCCCCTTGAAAGCGTCAAACATTTTATTATTCTGATCCGCTCTCTCCTTGCCTCGCGTAATCTCTGCGGCATCTCTCTTATCATGCCTTGCTTGATTGCGAGCCTGAGCAAATTGTTTTCTAAGAGGCTGGTTCGCCTCCAATGCAGCCCACTTAGCCTGTTGCTCTGCCGCTCGCGTTGCATCTATGTCTTGCCTTACACTATAGGTATGAATATCTTTACTGTGCTGTTCATACCCAACTAATACCTCACCTGCTGCGTGTTCAGTATCAGCGCCTACGACGACCAGATTGCTCTGTCCCCGTCTCTCCGCTTGCTGACTAAGCGCACGATGATAAGTAACCTCGTTTGTTAAATTATATGCTGTGTAAAAATGAGTTTTTAAACTCCATAAAGTTCCTAAAAAGAATCCACCACCTACTGTCAGAGCTATAAAAGTGCCTAGACTTAAGCCTAAGATCAAACCTACACCTATTAGAATCACAGCAGATATACTTGAATGCTTTAGCCATGGCATGACCCATGCCTTCAATATGTGTGCCGCTATTACAGACACAGCTGGTCTCTCAGATCTACCGCGAACAGGCACACCGTCTTGATCTTGATTGTTTCTCATAATAATCTCTAAAAATAATTATTGTTATCAACAAAATATCGTTAGCACTATCTTATAAATACTTAATTAAACGTAAAAAAACAATTTAACACTTACATATTTTAACACTTAAATATTAAAGAAATATTAACTATTTTCCTTGTGCTAAAATCAGACGGTCAGTTTTTATTTTTTCTTGGTCTTACCTGAAGCTTTTTTACCTGAACCACCTGAGCATTGTGACTGAATCATACTACACACCTTCTTCATGTGAGGTTCGGCCTTTTTGCACAGCGGCTTGACAACTTTCTCGACTTCTTTCATAAAGACATTAATATCAAACTTTTTGGCTGACATGATACTCTCCTATCTGTGGTAAATGAATCATGCTAAACAGTATAGTTGAAATATAAATAATATGTTCATATTATTCATTTTTCTTCAGTTTTATGATCGGCTGATTGAGCCTCGTCATCCGCCTTTTCCGTCTCAATAACATCTGTTTCTTCAGCATTTTCATCAGGCGTTGTCGCTTCAACTTCAGCTGTTTTCTGTTTTGATGCTTGAGATTGATCTGCGCTCACTTTTGCCGCTTTGTCCTCACTATCTGCTTGATCAGACACAGCCTCATCCTCATGCTTTTCTGCTTTATCCTCTACTGTTTTAGATGCTTTCTGAGTCGTTTCTTTTTGGTGAGATGTCTCTATCGGCTTTTCTTGCATTAATTCTGATAATTCAACCAAATTTGTTTGAACTTTACCCAGAATATGATTGGTTTCTTGGTGATAGTCTTGTAGCCCCTTGATTAACTCAGATAATCGAGCAATGCGGTATTGAATCGGCTGATCCTCAGCGTCTTCTGGCATTTCAATTTCTGGATTCACAACCTTTTTAACAGTGCGGACCAAGCTTTTAAAATCAAATGGATCTTGCTCAGACATCAGCCTCTCCTCGCTTAAAACTACCTCCAGTATAGTCGCTCAGCTCACTTGATGTTGAATATATGCCTGAAAGGCTCTATCTTAATCACACAGTTCAACACTCAGGATAGGGGGCACGTGTAAAGCCCCGCTCCTAAACGCTGTACTGCTGCGTATAAATTTCGTTTTTTAGATACTTAATGCTGCGGCAAATTGCTGCCTAGCACCCAAGCTGTATGCAGACTAAACGAACAAATTTGCGTTAACAAATCAACGGTGACTACCGCATTATCGTGCGGCGCACTGGCCAATACATCCTGTATATCCGAATGAATTTGCTCATAATCGTTTTTAAGTGCAAGCACCATTTCATCTGCTGATGCAACAGGATTTGCTTTTGCTAAATTTGCTAATTTCTGATATTCACTCAAAGTTCCTGGTACTTTAGGGCCTAGTGCACGAATATGCTCTGCTAACTTATCGGCCAATTGATCTAATGCTGTATATTGCGCTTCAAACAGCGGATGTAGTGCTGAAAACTGATGCCCGTTAATGTTCCAGTGACACAGTTTTGTATCCCACCACAACACAACTAAATCAGCAAACAGTCGTTCTAATTTAAATTGTTTTACAATATCAGACATTCTTCCCCCTTAACGTCAACTAAATAATCATTGAATAAAATAAGATAAGATATGTGCTTATTTATTCAAGCATCTTCGCCATTGTACGCGTTAAATCATAGAAATCAATCTTATCATCAAATCCTCAATCTGCTTGATTCAAGACCATCATAGCCCCCAAACCATCCAACTTTACAGGCCTTAAACATTCATTTAGGATGAGCTTTTCACGAGCATGGCCCATATGACACAGACTCAACAAAGCTTTGAGCTTAAAATGTGGATCTTTCCTATAGCCCTCGCCTGTTTAGAAATTGCAACCTACTTAGGATTGGATGCCTACCTGCCGGCACTGCCCAGCATTATGCACGATTTATCACTGTCAAAAGCGTCTGTTCAAACCACCTTAACTGTCTGGTTTTTGGGCAGCGCCTCATTGCAACTTTTGATTGGGCCGCTCTCTGACCATTACGGCCGCAGACCCATTGTCCTCTGGGGCGGTGTGGCTTTTTTACTCGCATCGCTGGCCTGTGCGCTCACAGAATCCTTGCCGATTTTACTCATCGCACGCTTTATTCAAGGCATGGCGGTATGCACCACCATTGTTGCAGGACAAGCCAGTATCCACGAATACTATGACAGCAAACGTGCCATTGAAATCACTGCCATCATGGGCAGCATCACCATTTTAGCACCTGCAGTTGGACCACTTTTTGGTGCTTTAATCATTCAATTCAGCCATTGGCGTAATATATTTTTCATACTTTTTCTCTGGGGGCTCATCACCTCAGCTGTGCTCTATATTCATATGAAAGAAACACTGAAATCTCCAATAACATTACACCTAGATCGAAGCCTCAAAGCCTATTGGAAGATCATCACGCACACACAGTATATGCGCTATTGCCTCATATCATGTTGTCTGTTTTTCGGCCTCGAAGCTTGGATCTTATCCAGCCCATTTTTACTGATGCACAGCTACCATCTCTCTGAGCTTCAGTTTGGATTGTCTCAGATGGCGATATTCTCAAGTTATATTCTTGGCATGCAGTACTGTCGCGCCCGTATTAAAACAGCCTCTTTGAAACATTTTATGAAACATACCCTCATCTTAACCCTGCTGGGCAGTATGCTACTGCTCCTCATCAGCATGCTCATGACCCTGCCCCCTGCTTGGCTAGTCATTGCTTTGATGACCTTGATTGCGTTTGGTGCTGCCGCAACGAGCACACCATTGACACGGCTTGCCATGGACACCAGCTCAGCATCCATGGGCCAAAAAATGGCGATATACTCTTTTTGTTTTAGCTTAACCGGGGTGTGTGGCGCAACACTCCTCACCCTGATCAGTATGGCGACACCCTTACCCATGGCGCTATTGGAGCTGGTCGGATTTTCGGGCGCGGCTATTTTATTTAAATACAGTTATTCAACCTTAAAACTCAACTCGACAGACCTTCCGATAGGCTAATGTCTCTCTAACACGCTTATTTTACAGCAGTATTGTTCATGCTCACCATCATCTTCCTCAATATTAAAAAAGATATATTTATAATAGCATTGACTGTCAATTCTGTTTGTGGTTACATTTTCGTATAAAGATTTAGTTATCATGAATAAGGAGGTTTGAAGATGCGCAATGATTATGCTAGCCCTGTACTTGACTGTCAGGTTGTAAAGGACCCTGATGCACATAACGCGTCAAAAGAGACACGAACTCACAGATACCTTACAAGCCTAAAACACTTACTATTAGGATTTCTCATTCCAGCATCCATATGCATCTATTGTGCCTTCACGCATCCAGCGTGGCTTGTCT
>JAAZZZ010000062.1 GCA_014238985.1 Gammaproteobacteria bacterium | reverse complement strand
ACTCCTGGGTTTCATGAACAGATGCTTACCCCATCATCATAGCTTCTTTGCAAAAATTAATCCCAAATACAGGCTATTGTGCATACCCAATGAACTTAAAGCTTCGCATGAATGCATTCATCTGCCGCCAGTTTAAACGTTTGAGATCAAAGACACTAGGAGACTTAGTGTTAATCTTTGAATGGGCAGGACGGTTATCATCAAGCGGCGGCACGCCCCAAAACAATACAGTATATTTGTCATACACGACATAGGCAAAGAAATGCAAACGACGTGGCTCAGCACCCGGCCCTCCATCTCTACCCTGAGTATACACAACATAACCTGCTGGCTTTCCATTGATCTTAAGGTGTTTTCTTTCATAAACTTTTTTTATCAACCCCTCACTTCCTATATGAGAACCTAACCGCTTCACCTCTTGGAGTGCTTTATCAGGAAAGTTTTTACGATAAAAATCAAGAGATCGAGCAGCGTCAAAATGCTTAAGATCTTGGGTCCTCACCCAAACTGAGTACATAGGGCGTCCAGGCTTCTTCGTGCGAAAAATGATTCGAACGCCGGGCGTTAATGTGTCTTTCCAATCAAACCGACCGAGCTGCACATGCGCATATTCAGAGACAGATTTTGATTGAGGCATCATAATGCTAAATTGAGCAAGACCTGCTGAAGTATGCACCCTATCTGTATAAACACCTTGATGCACATGCTCGCGCATGAGCTGTTCTGTATCATGCGTGAGCACATAAGCTGCGTGGCCCGCGTGGGCAACAGCAGATAAAAGCCCAACAAGACAGAGGGTGAAAATTGACAGCAATTGATTTTGAATATCTCTCATTTTTTTTCTCTTACTATAAAACAACAAGGCATAATCTTATCATTAAAAAAACATAAATTCAATAAAATCAATCTATTGAACGGCTTAAGCGCCCATCAAATGGTAATCATCAGGCGCTGTATCAATAACCTGGCGCTTGCCCCAACTCAACGTCAAAAGTGCCCAGATCAAAGGCACTATATGCAGCCCAAACAGGTTTATGCTATCATGCCTTCTAGCCCTCTCAATTTAACAGGTTAACCTCGGTCCCTCTTATGGATGTTATGGATGCAATTAAAGTTTCGGGTGCACGAACACATAATCTTCAAAATATTGATGTGTCGATACCCAAAAATCAGCTGACAGTCATCACAGGCCCTTCAGGTTCAGGCAAATCTTCCCTGGCCTTTGAAACCCTGTATGCTGAAGGCCAAAGACGCTATGTTGAATCCTTATCAGCGTATGCACGCCAATTTTTATCACTCATGGAAAAACCAGATGTAGATGCCATTTCGGGGCTCTCCCCTGCCATTGCCATCGAACAAAAGTCTGCCTCACACAACCCACGATCCACAGTGGGCACTGTGACAGAGATTTACGATTACCTCCGTTTATTATTCGCGCGAACAGGCACCCCTTATTGTCCTGTGCATGGCCAAGCCCTGCATGCCCAAACACGCGCACACATCACAGACGCTGTTTTATCAAAACCAGAAGGCACTCGACTGATGATCTGCGCCCCAATTGTGCGTGGCCGAAAAGGCGAACATGCTCAACACTTCAAACAACTTCAACAACAAGGTTATTTAAGAGTGCGGATTGATGGCGCACTGTTTGAATTGACAGAAATGCCATCATTGGACCCCAAAAAACAACATGACATTGATGTGGTGATCGATCGTTTTAAAAACCGGCCCAATATTGCATTACGTGTCTCTGAATCGATTGAATCGGCACTCAATTGCAGTGAAGGCCTGGTTCGCATTGTGCCCATTGACCTTCCAAAGGATGAGGGGCAATTGTTTTCAATCCACCATGCCTGCGCTGCCTGTGGTTATAGCCTTGAACAGTTAGAACCCAGACATTTCTCTTTTAACAGCCCTAAGGGCGCCTGTGACAGCTGTCATGGCTTAGGGGTCTGTCGCGTCATAGATCCTGAGCTGGTCATTCACGATCCAGCGCTCAGCATTGCTCAAGGTGCTGTTCGTGGCTTTGACCACAAACACACCAGTTTTTTTGAGACCCTTCAAGCGCTTGCAGCGCATTATCAATTTGACTTAGATCAACCTTGGAACACTTTACCCGAAGACATGCGTTTGATCATCCTTCAAGGCAGTGGCAAAACACGCATTACCTTCACCTATCAACACCGTCGTTTCGGCACTAAAACCCGAAAACGCACGTTTGAGGGTATTTGCCCTAGCATGATGCGACGGTATCAGAGCACAGACTCAGATCTCGTTCGAGAACAATTGGCTCGATACCTCAGCTACCATACCTGCTCAGACTGCCACGGCACACGTTTGAACGAATCTGCGCGCCATGTTCGGGTTGACCAACACACCATTGAGACCTTGGTCGATTTACCGATTCAAACATTGCCAGATCTCTTCTCAAAAATACAATTTCAAGACCATACCGCACATATTGCAGCCCCTATTATTAAGGAAATTCAAACACGTATTAACTTCTTATTAAGCGTTGGGCTCAATTACCTCACCATCAACCGCACCGCCGAGACCCTCTCTGGTGGAGAAAGCCAGCGTATTCGGCTGGCCAGCCAGCTGGGCTCCGGGCTCACAGGGGTCATGTATGTGCTTGATGAGCCGTCTATTGGCCTACACCCCCGTGACAATCAACGCTTATTAGACACCTTGACACACCTAAAATCGCTCGGCAATACCGTCATTGTCGTTGAACATGATGAAGCTACCATGCTCCATGCAGATGAACTCATTGATATGGGCCCTGCTGCAGGCCTCAATGGTGGGCACATCATCGCCCAAGGCACACCCCAAGCCATCATAGAACATCCAGATTCTTTAACCGGTGCTTACCTCAGTCACAGACAAAGCATTCCCACCCCTCAAACCCGCACAGCACCCAATCCAGCAGAAATGATTCGCATTCAAGGCGCCTCTGTTCATAACCTCAAAAACATTGATGTGAATATTCCCATCGGCTGCTTTACCTGCGTAACCGGCGTCTCAGGGTCTGGCAAATCCTCACTGATCAATGACACATTATGCCCACATGCCCTCATGCACCTGCATCGACAACATACGCAAAAACCCGGCCCTGTTAAACAACTCACAGGCCTCAGTCATTTTGACCGCATTGTCATCATTGATCAAAGCCCTATTGGCCGCACACCTCGATCTAATCCAGCCACTTACGTTGGGCTCTTTACGCCTATTCGAGAATGTTTTGCGGCCACTCAAGAAGCGCGCGCACGTGGCTACCGACCCGGACGCTTTAGTTTTAATGTGTCTGGAGGACGCTGTGAAGTGTGTCAAGGTGGCGGACAAATTAAAGTAGAAATGCATTTTCTGGCAGATATGTATGTCACCTGTGAGCACTGTCAGGGCAGCCGTTATCATCGAGAAACGCTCACGGCCCGCTATCATGGCAAATCGATTGCAGACGTGCTCAATATGAGCATCACCGAATGCCATGAATTCTTTAATGCAATGCCTGCCATTGCACAAAAATGCCAAACCCTGATCGAAGTAGGCCTAGGCTACTTAAAACTCGGTCAAAGTGCCACGACCTTATCCGGCGGTGAGGCGCAACGCATTAAATTATCACGCGAGCTCTCTAAACGCTCAACAGGCAATACGCTGTATGTGCTAGATGAGCCTACAACTGGATTGCACGTACACGATATTAAGCAACTGTTGTCTGTACTCGATGCTTTAAAATCACGTGGCAACACATTGATTGTCATTGAACATCATTTGGATGTGATTAAATGCGCAGATTGGGTCATTGATTTAGGCCCTGAAGGCGGCCAAGCCGGTGGGCAGGTGCTGGCACAAACCACCCCTGAAGCCCTGACTCAAATCAAACACAGCGCAACTGGATGCGCACTTAAAGCACATTTAGTCTCCTGAGGCACGCAACCCA
The DNA here is from genome assembly GCA_014238985.1 of Gammaproteobacteria bacterium. Taxonomy (GTDB): domain Bacteria; phylum Pseudomonadota; class Gammaproteobacteria; order Comchoanobacterales; family Comchoanobacteraceae; genus UBA729. The sequence goes on along the minus strand of JAAZZZ010000062.1, from coordinate 1,412 downwards.
TGATTTGATGTGTCTTCTTGATTCACAGAGCCCCTTGTACTCCGGCTGAAGAGCCTGCCTGACGAGGCCTATTTGACGTCTCTTGATGAGCCCTTCTATTCTCATCAATTAACCTGACTGCAGAGGATCCTCCACCTGTAACTAAAGAGGACGCTGGAAAATTATCTTTCGATGCTTGAACAACAATAGGCTCCTCCTGGGAAGATCCTCGAAATGAACTGGGTGACCGATCTACCGCTCGCTTAACAAGCAGCACAACCCCAATACTGATCATAGAGAACGCTATTCCGCCAGCAAAAGCAGCAACAGTTCCGGCTGTGCCAAGTGTGCTGACACTGCCAATAGATGCCCCCAAAACATTCAACGCACCTATGCCTACATTCAGCCCAGCAACAGCAATTTGATTCATTGTGATAATCTTTGCCGTTTGTAGACTCAAAGCCACGATGACCCCAACCGCAGATAATACGACACCTGCTACGCACCCTTTGATAAAGCCCTTTTTAACATGCGCTTTTTTACGCTCTGCATCCATTGATGCATAAGCTTCTTGAGCTGTTTTACGACCTTCAGGCTGCGCTACTCCGCATTGAAGCATATAATATTTAAAAGGATTATCATCAGGCATAGTCTGAGCAAATGTGCGAATCGTCTTCCCCAACTGAGTATGATAACCTCCACGATACCTTCCCCTTCCCGCTAGAGCAGATGCAAGCACCTGAAATTCTGTTTTAAGTTTTTGATCCCTTACTAGATGATGACTCATAGATTGGCCTGAAAAAATCTCAAATAACAGGATTGCCATACTCCATGAATCATGTTTTTTCCTGTTCTCTGGACTGGTTGTGTAGCCAGGCTTGAATGCTTCTCAAGGCATCATGTGAGGAGAACCACCTACATCGCCGCGATCAGCATCAAGATGCGTTGCAAGCCCAGGATCGATCAGTTTTAAATGGGCACGCCCCTCATGCTGAACCACTAGAAAATTTGGAGCCTTCAGATCCAACAAGCCTATCTTTTTATCTTCATTAAAATACTTCACAATATCTACTAAATCACGCGCAAGACTCTCTTTATCCTGATCTGTTAAAAGAGACCCTTGCTGATCTAAATAATCTTCTAAATTCATAACAGGCCTTTCAGATTGCACAGGCTTCATCACGAGACGCCACTGCTGTTGACCATGCCTAGTATCAGGGGGGTGATATGCCCCTATAAAACGACACCCTGTCCACTCATCTACCATTGTAGCTCGAGCGATTGCTTGAGTCATCTCTATTTCAATCTCAGCATCCTCCTGCTGAGACATGCATTTGACGATGACATATTGAGCGCCCTCTTCTTGTAATTCTCTATAATATTTATCAGCTACCTGTGTTTGATCTTCTAGAGACCCAGCCCTGCCACCCCCA
>JAAZZZ010000061.1 GCA_014238985.1 Gammaproteobacteria bacterium | reverse complement strand
TACACGCACAGCTTCTTCAGCGCCTAAGGGTGCCCCGTGTGTCACAGCCTGACCAGACAATGTGGGCGAGCCTTGACCGATCACCGTTTTACAGCATATCAGCGTGGGCTGTGTTTCATGATGTTGTGCTGCTTGAAAAGCTTGCTGAATATGGATAGGGTCATGCCCATCTACATCACGCACCACCTGCCAACCATAGGCCTCAAAACGCTCAGGCGTTTGATCACGACACCAACCTTTGATGGGCCCATCAATTGAAATACCGTTATCATCCCAGATCACGATTAAACGTCCAAGCCCCCAGGCCCCTGCTAAAGAAGCCGCCTCATGTGAGATGCCTTCCATCAAACATCCATCACCCACCATCACGTACGTACGGTGGTTCACTAATTCAAAATCTGGACGGTTAAATCGATCCGCCAGCAAGCGCTCTGCTAACGCCAGGCCAACACCATTCGCCAACCCCTGCCCTAAAGGCCCTGTCGTGGTTTCAATACCCTGTTGAATCGAATATTCAGGATGCCCCGGCGTGTGTGAGCCTAATTGTCGAAACGCTTTGAGGTCTTCTAATGTTAACGCATAGCCACGCAAATATAAGGCCGCATACAAGAGCATTGAACCATGCCCATTCGATAAGACAAAACGATCTCGATCAGCCCAATGAGGATCGTTCGGGCAATGTTTCAAAACATCGCACCATAAAATCTGCGCAACATCCGCCATCCCCATAGGCATCCCTGGGTGGCCTGATTGCGCAGCCTCTACTGCATCAAGCGCCAAAATACGTATAGCATTTGCAAGCCTATGCGTCATTCAAAACTCCCGAATCAAAACAAAATCTATAGCGCTCTTGCCTGTCAGCAACATCGTGCTTTTTTAACATACACTGACAACGGTTAAACTGAAATGTGATCCAAGCAAAGTGTATCAATTTCATGACGTAAATCAAAGGGCTCATCTGGCATACGCCAATACATGATCTGCGGCTCACCTAAACGCCAACACCAGACAATAGCTTGATGATTAAATTGAGCAGGCCATGAAAAAATGCCTTGTTCAAGGTCTTCTGAAACGACCCCTTTTTCAGAAATCTCATCAATTAAAGCCTGCACAGCAGGCATGAATAGACACACGTCAGATAAAGCATCTATGATGTCAGGTGTATGCGGTTGATTGAGTAATTTTTGAGGATTTAAATCGACAGAAATACCTGCAGCTTGTATCAAAACAATAGCGGCTTTCATTTTTAAATTAAGCTGCAAAATCAATGACATACGGGACTGGATATACGGCAATAATGCATTGGCTTCTGAAAGAGAAAAAAGATGCTGATGAGCTGCTTCGCACACGACTTTTGGCACAGCCCCCCCATGAGCTCGCTAAGATAGCCTGATCATGCGATAACACGCAGCACCTGTCAATCAAATTAAGCGAATATTGCATGCATTTTTAAGGCGGCACCTTCGCTTGGCAAGCGCTGCATCACGCTACGCTGAATGATAGCCTTCATCAAAAGACGCACACCCATTAAGCAAACATCAATCGTTTAGGAATACCCCCCCCCTTAAAGATGCTAAGCTGAGCTCTGGCTCTGGCTCTGGCTCTGGCGCTGGCACACGATCAATCCAATGCACGGAGGGGGAGGGGGAGGGGAAGAAGGGGTTGTGCGTTTCTTCGGCGTCATACTGGGGTTGGAAGCCGCCGGCTGGCGCTGCCGATAGGCGGCCTACGCCTCCACCTCCGCCTCCGCCTCCGAATGATACTGATGGTTTGGCCTGGCGATTATTTTGTTGGGCACTTTGATTCGAACAATGCCGATAAATCAAGCCAAACGTGATCAACGTACCCACCGCAAGCAAGGGCATAAAGACCGCAGGTGTTGCTAATGAAAAGCTTGGAAAAACAGTTAAACCTGCCAATGAAATGCTTTTAAAAGATAACCATTCCACTAATGGGGCAGCCCATGTGAAAGCATGCGCAACACTGCCTAGGATACCCGCAACACCCACAAGCACAGCAATCGACGAAGAAGCAATAAACGTCCAGTCTCGTCCACGTATTTTATGCTTTAAATCCTTTAAAGATTTGCCAATACTACTAACTCTACGTTGATCGACACGTTGATCGACATCTCTGGATAAAGCGCCGAGCATACCATTTATACTGACCAAAACATTAGCTGCACGACATGCTGCTAAACCTGTCTGGTTTTTGTTGCAGCGATGAAGCAGCTCAGTCGCAAGGTCATGAATGCAGCGTGCATCCTGTAAAGCCTCTTCAGAAAAATTATGCGAATCAAAACAATAGTCAGTCGTCTCAGCCTGTGCCGAGATACCACGCTCCAACACCGCTGTAAACTCAATCAATATTTCATCTACATCAAACAAACTTAAAAATTTAGATCGAACTCTTTGTTCTTCTTCGACGCTCTCAAGACAGCTAAAATGATCTTTCGGATCAGACATATAAGCTTGAACCGTTAAGGGCACTTGCGCGAGGAACGAACTGTCATCCTGACCATGCCCCTCTACATGCTGCCCTAGAAGAGACCCTGCTTGGGACGCTTCGAGGGACGCTTCGAGTTTTCGCATATCTGTGACTAAGCGACGCGCGACCTTAAACGTTTTGCGAAAAACGTCATCATAGTCGCCGTGTTGAAAAGATTGATAAAAATAACCAGCATCATTGCCTGCTAAACAACAAAAGAGCTTTTCCAATATGTTTTTTTGTACAGCGCATAGCTCTGAATTTCGAGCCGCAGCCGCCATAACGTGATCACCCTCAAAAACATCTAGAATTCTGTCTACAGCGTCCAGACAAAGGCCAGAGGCCCTGCTGCTTAAAGGATCCCAGGCCTCCTCCATGGGAGTATTTAAAGCATCCAAAACAGCCTGCGCCGGCTCTGGCTCAGTCATTATGCTTGCTAATAGTGTTGATAACTGATCATTAAACGATGAAGCAAACTCAGCATTACGGTCTTCTGGAAGATCATGCCCTATATTGCCACGAGCTAATTGATCTATACAGTCCAAAAGCATACCAGGCTTAAATTCTGCTTGAGATCCGCCTACTGTATGTGGCGCAAGCCACTTTGAACACAGCCTTAACGTCTCTTGTGTGGTCAACTGATACCTTCCAACTAGATTCACAAAATCTGCTGAGGTCTCAAAATTTGGACAAGGACATGAATGCGCATCCGCTTCATCCAGCTTAAACCCTAAACAATACAACTGCGCAGCAGATGAATAAAGGGTTTCAAATTTCATAGAATTCACAGCAGCCTGCATCAATGACGACGGTTCCTGACCTTGATCGTCAACAAACGGGCGGAATAATATCGCTGTTTGCATATCATCTGAAAGGCCTTTGAGAGTAGATAAGAGCTCGCTTGCATTTCCAGCACCATAGGAATGATCCAATGCTGCTTTCAAAGCACGCTGTTGTTGCTCGATCACACGCTGTCGTCCTTCTTGAATCATAGTCTCAACACGCTGTTGTCCTTCTTGAATCATAGTCTCAAATGGTTTCCTTTCTAACGTTAAATCCCCAAATCGTTTAGATGTCATAACAATATAATTTGCATTGAACTGCGTCATCGAAGCTTGATCCAAATCAAACCGTGTCTTCTGATCTTCCTGAAGCTTGCGCGGCCTTTCATCATAACTCACGTTCTTGAAGTCCGCAGACGGACGAAACAAAACATCGAAATGATGGTGTTCACCCTTACTATCTAAAAAGGCAGGCTCACTTTGTAAAGACAGCACCTTCAATAAAGCGACAAAACCGGATTTTTCTGACTCCTTGAGGCCGTCTTTAAAAATCGTTTTAAAATAATGCCCGATCCATTGATTGAATATTTGATAATATTTCTCAAATACTTCGATACAGTCTGGGTGCATCGAAAGCCCAGATGGTAAAGAAACTGCATCTCCTTCTAGCCCTGATTCTAGCCCTGACCCCAAAAAAAGATTCTCCACGATTGAACAAAATTCTCCACCACCAGCATTATAGAGGCGTAGGCGCTGATCCCGATCTATTTTTATAGCCTGATCGGCCCTTAATGCCGCAGCACACAACTGATCGAAACGGGTTAAAACTGCTTTGTCCTGTGCGATTAAATACCGATCATTAAGTGCGCACAAAACCTGTGAAAATGCTTTTACTGATGCCTCGCATCGAGCACGCTGTGTCTCGATAGGGTCAATGGGCGCTGCGTTTTCAGTTCCAAACGGGTATTTTCTGTACATGACAAATATCCTCATTTTTTATAAAAAAGCTCAGGTGCCATTGTGCCATAAGAAAAACTGAAAATCAAATAAACGGCGGCCTAAATTACAATAATTATACTAAAAACGCCTTGATACCACCCGATATAACTCTCTACACAAAACCAGATCAAAGCGCAACGCCCTGACCGCTTGCTCGTCTCAAACAAAACAATTTAAAGATCAAATATGAAAATATTACGCCCTTTAACGCAGCAACATGCCTCAGTCACTGTCTATCAGATCATCCGTTAAAGGCGCTTTCATCATCAGCGTGCAATAAAAGGTTGTCCCTTTGCCTTCTACGCTGTCAACTTCTAGCTCACCTTCCAAATCATTCACAAACTGTTTAACCACCCGCAAACCTAAACCCGTTCCTCTGTAAACACCTTGGCTTGCAGGCGTTAAACGCGTGAACTTTTCATAGATATAACTGATTTTATCCTGAGGAATGCCAATACCTGTATCTTTGATGATAAAACGCACGAGAAGATGTCGATGTTTGATCTCTTTCAATAATTTCACACTCAACGAAACACAACCCTTATTGGTAAATTTAATCGCATTACTCATAATATTGATTAAAATGCGCTCTAATCGATGCTGATCTCCAAGCAAAACAGAGGGCAATGCCTCATCATATTTTGCCTCCAATATCAAACCTTTCTGTAATGCTGCTGGCTTTTCAATGGCAACCATCCGCTCTAATAACTGCTTAAGGTCTATCTTTTTCAATTGAATCGGAATCATGCCAAGCTCTGTACGTGAATAATCTAAAATATCATCCATATAACACAATAACTCTTTAGCACTTTGTCGCACTATGCCTAATAAATCCTTTTTTTGAACGTCTTTTTCCTGCTCAAACAATACATCTGAAATGCCCAGCAAACCCGAGAAGGGTGTTCGAATATCGTGCTCCATATTACGTATAAACTCTGTTTTAGATCTATTGGCAATTTCTGCCTGCTCTTTAGCCTCCAATAATTCTTGTTCAGCAGATTTTCGATCGGTGATATCAACATAATTTCCCAATATACCAATGATCTTTCCAGAACGGTCACGCAAAGGCACTTTATTAGCTAAAA
>JAAZZZ010000060.1 GCA_014238985.1 Gammaproteobacteria bacterium | reverse complement strand
CTGACCCCCTCAGGCAAGTGGACTGAATGTTGCGCCAATGTGCCCTCATGGCCTAACACAGACAATGCAGGCATCATCGTACGCGTCAATACAGGCGATGAAACAATGTGACGTAAAAGCTGTAAAAGTTCTGAAGCCGAAACACGGTTCAGACGCGACAAACCCGAGCCATCAACCACAGGTGGAGACACAATGCCCTGTGCCTTCAAAATCGATTCAACACGCCGAGCCGCACGTTGCCAAGTATTTCGAGCCTCCCAATGACGCAAACCTATTTGAAGCAATAAACGACTGGCATAAAAATTATTAGATTCACTTAATACGGGTTTAAGCAATGCAAATAATGGTTCAGAATCTTGAACCTGAGTCCATAAAATAGGCTGTGTCAGCGGCGGCATTCGATTTTTAAGTGTTAAAGATCCCTGAAGATGAATGCCCTGTAGCAATAAAGCATGACGCACCACTGCCATCATCCACTGCCGTGTAGAGCGCACGGCAACTTCTTCAACACCATCAGATGGCGCCACACAACCGGTCCAGCGATATCCATACAAACCCAATGCTGTGAGCTTTTTTTGATGCTGCTGCAGCGGACAGTGTTGACGCCACATCAAACGATTCGACAGTGGCAATCCATTGGGGACCGATAAGCTCAATCGAGGTCGCACATGCCCTCGATGAGGCCGCATCATATGCACCGTTAAGCAATTTTCATCCACTGTAAACACACTCAACGGTGCAGCATAACACTGTGATAATTCATCCCACATCCAACCAGGACCATAAGACTGATCTGCCAACGGCTGTCCGACTAAATACACATGTCCATGAATACGTCGAATGCCACGCTGATGAAGTGTATCCAACATATGGTTTAGATGTGCTCTGGAAAAACTAGGATCGCCCTGAAATACAAACCATACATCCCCCAGCAGCGTCTCTTGCTTAATCTCACCTGTGACCACCATACGTGTATGAAACTGAAAATTGGGCTTTAGATCCATCACTGCAGCGGTCGCTGTAAAAAGCTTTGCTGTACTGGCGGATGCAATTTTATGATGCAAATTACGCTTAAATAACAAACGGTGTTGATTCACATCGTACACAGCTGCTGATACTTGTGTGCCTTGTGGAAGCGCCCTTAACACCGTGTTTAAATCACGATGCAACCCTTGTGCATGGGCCCCCACCATAGCGATACACCCTATAATACAAAGGCTTTTTTTAAACATCCGGCGTATCCTGAACCAAAGCTCCATATAAATCTTTTGGGTCCATCACATTGGGCACCCATTCAAGCACAGTCGCACATTCTGGATGCGCTTTCAGCAAAGCTTCAATCACACGCAAGGCCGAAAAATCTTCCACTGCAAAACCCACAGAATCAAACAAAACCCATGTATCTTCTGAAGGTCGAATCAAAGATGGATCAGAAAATGCCTGGTGTAATTCAATCACCTGATCATGATCAGGACATTGCTGAAGCTCGCCTTCAAGACGTGTTTGCGGTGCATATTCAACCAATACACGACATTGTTGCACTAAATCAACATCCAGCTCTGTCTTTTCGGGACAATCTCCACCTAAGGCACAGATCAACTGCCCTGGATGAAGCCAAGCCGGATCAATCAATCGATTATGTTGCTTGGCCGCAGTGAGCGTAACCACCACATCTGACGCTTCACATACCGCTTGAGCCGAATCACATGGATGCAAATCAATCTTCATCTGGTTGATATTTTTAGAAAACTTCTCCATTGCGCTTGCGTCAATATCGAAATAGGCACAGCAAGACAAAGGCCAAACGCGCTGCATTGCAGCAACGATAAATTCTGCCTGTGCACCCGTACCAATCAAGCCTAAACGACCCTGATGATGTGCAGGTGACGCCACCTCTGCCACCAAGGCAACCATACAGGCTGTACGTATAGCCGTTAACCACGTCATATCACACATTAATAATGGATAACCATTGCGTTGGTCCGCCAACATCCCAAAGGCTGCTACACATAAACGCCCTGCTTCTGTATTTTTTGGATGCCCATTGACGTATTTAAAGGTATACATTTGATCATCTGCACACGGCATGAGCTCCAAAACACCCTGTGGATGATACACTGCATGACGTGGGCTTTTATCAAACACATCCCACCGACTAAAATCATAGCGCAGCCGCTCAATCATTTGAGTCAAGACTGTCGGCAATCCCACCGTCTGAATAAGCTGCTTGACCTGAGCTGCATCGAGTAATTGCATCTATTGACACCCCAATATCACACGTAAACGATAATCTAACACATCCTCATATGTGGCCTCTATTAAAAATCTATTCATCAAGATTGCGTTTGCCTATTCAGAATCGTAGAATGTCCGATTTTCAAAGGACGTCATAATGCAAACGGATCAGCATGCGTTAAATGAACTCAAACGCGCTCAGCTCGATACCGCGCTGTCATACACCTATGGACAAAATTATCAAGCCACAACCTGGGAACCCTGCAAAGGAGGCTCTCCTCAACCACACGCATTTAAAAGCCAGATCAACAACACATACACTGTCATTGCAAGGTTTTTGGACACAAACCGCCCCCCTCAGCAACGTGCACAAGAACGTCTGTGCACACAATTGGCAGGCGATATGGATATAGGACCCACCCTGTATTATCACGACGCTGAAGATCAACTGCTGCTCATCGCCTATTTACCAGGAGAACCACTCACCCTAACACAACTCCAGAATCCTGAAGTGATGATTGCATTGGCCTCTCAACTGAACATTTGGCATGAAGCACGCCCCACCCATCTACACAGTACCCCGACACTCAAAGAACGCATCATCCATTCAAGTGATCAAATAAACGCCAACCTCTTAACCTACTTGCCCAAGACACAGATTGCTGCCCTGGCCCAACACTGGCAACATATTGTAGATCAATATCCCCATCAAACACCGTGTCATGGTGATCTTAATCCACGTAACATGATTCAACGACCCAATGGCACCCTTAAACTGATCGATTGGTCCGAATCCGGATTAAATCATCCTTACATCGATGTGGCCATGGTCGCACAATATTTGCCTGAAAACCTACAATCACGCTGGTTAAACCTCATCACAGGGCATGCGGTCAAACCCGAACATCACACCATCCTAGAAGCCTTGTCGCAATTACTCACCTTGAACTGTCACCTCTGGGCCCTACAACAGGCACAACACCTCAAGACAGGCACTGCAGACGCACCACTCAACATGCCAGATTTAAGCAACACCACAGAAACCCTACCACAGATTCAAGATCGCTGGCTGAACAATCAATTCAATGTCTCTGATCCTCAGGAATATTTTAAATTGGCCTACATCATGTATCAACAGCTCTATCACCCAGCCTAATCAATGCTCAAGCAGAGCGATACCGTTTAAGACGGGCACGAATCTGTGGTCCCAAAAAATATAAACCAATGACATTGGGCACACTCAGGATGAATAAGCAGGCATCCGAAAAAGCCACCACCGACTTCAATTGGACCATCGATCCCAAAATAATAAATACACAAAAAACGATCTGAAAGATCTGTGCTTTAACACGCGCAGGTCCCACCAAAATTTGCCACGCTTTAAGGCCATAATAAGACCAAGAAATCATGGTGGAAAAAGCAAATAAAAAGACCGCAATAGAAAGCGGTTGCGCAAAAAAACTCAATTGTGATGTAAATGCTTGCGAGGTCAACTCAATCCCTAAAAGCTGTGATTGCATCAACGCAGGAGACTGCAAGCTGGCAGTGGTGATCACCAACTCAGTCAAGGTACAAATGATCACTGTATCAATGAATGGCTCAAGCAATGCCACAAATCCTTGTGTCAAAGGTTCTCCAGTTTGTGCGGCAGCATGCGCAATAGCCGCAGAGCCCAAACCCGCTTCATTGGAGAAAAAAGCACGCTGAAAACCGATCATCATGACACCCACCAATCCACCTTTAAGGGCCACTGGGGTAAAAGCTTGTGTCCAAATCAAAGCACATGCCTGCGGTAAAAAATGCGCATTGAAGCCTAACATCACACCCGCACTCAGCACATAAATCCCGGCCATGAGCGGCACGATTTTTTCTGTGACACGCACGATCGAGCGAATGCCTCCAATGATCACACAACCCACAAACACGGCCATACACCCACCCACCAACCAACCCTTGTCTGCAAACCAACTGCTCACCCCTCCAGTTGCAAAAACAAGCTGATGAAAAGCTTGGTTGGACTGAAACATATTGCCAGCACCTAAACACGCACACACCATCAGTACAGCATACACAGTCCCTAAAAATTGCCCCAACCGTGGCCACCCCAATTGACGAAAACCTTCCGGCAAATACACCATCGGCCCACCCGTTACCGTACCTTGATCAATGCGTCGATACACCACCGCTAAACTACACTCCATAAATTTTGTAGCCATTCCAAGCAGACCTCCAACAATCATCCAAAGGGTGGCCCCAGGCCCGCCTAAAGACACCGCCACTGCAACGCCGCCGATATTTCCAATCCCCACTGTTCCAGAAATAGCAGTCGTGAGCGCTTGAAAATGGCTGACCTCTCCGAGCGGTGCTGGACTATCATCCCGCCCCAGCACCAAACGCCAGGCTTCACGCAATCCGAACACTTGAATGCCTGATAATAATACTGAACACATCACACCAGCCAACACCAACCACACAACAATCCAAGGAAAACTGATCCCCCACACACTCACATGTGAAAACACAACCCCTGAAATCCACGCACTGATCGGTCCAAATTGATGGTCTACCCAAGCATCAAGACCTAAATTACCCCAACTCATGGGCGCAACAACAATAGACATTAACAACAAGATCGCGCGAATCATCTTTTCGCCTCCAAATGCTTCATACCTGCAACATTATCATGCTCAACACTGTCATACTAGACAGATGAAAACATCACACTCAAAAATTAAAATCTTGATTAAACACAAAATAATTCTGATTAAAATCAAATTGTTATACCGCACTTATTCAATTAAATGCTTTATTTTAAAATGGCTTAAGCTTTCCTTAAGGTTGAACACATATACTGATAAACATCACCACATCAAATACACATGACATCAAATAGATTCAAACACCCTATTGACCCTTCAATAGGGTGTTTTTTATTACAAGATATAATTGAACGCATGTCGATGACAACACGACAATTTCAATATACGCTATACTGAATACTGAACCAAACAGGAGAGACCTCATGGCCGAACCTCGAGAAGACAAAATTGCTGAAGAATTAAAACACACACTAGACGCACAGACAGCAATCACAGCGCAAGAAGCAGCACGCACTCAAAGCGATCTAGACACACAGCCACAACCTTCACCAAATGATGATGCAACAAAAACCACTGAAGAAAATCAA
>JAAZZZ010000005.1 GCA_014238985.1 Gammaproteobacteria bacterium | reverse complement strand
CGAAGATCTAACCTTTATATTTCAACATGCAGGCGATGCTTTACCAGAGTATACTGCTGATCTTTTTCAGCCCTTCCAAGCGGAAGGACAGAAGGCTCTATTAACACAATGTCTGAACACAGCACAACCAAGTGCAGCATTGCTGATTAATAAAGCATTTCCAAAATGGCTTTTGGAAATGGCAACATATACACCAGAGGAGCTTAAAACAGTACTCAAAACAATATCTCAAGAAATCAACACAGGAACAATGAATGCTGCAGAAGCCTTTGCAAAAGTCGCACAACTTCAGCAACAAGGCTTTACGTTTAATGAGCTCAAAGATGCAAGGTTTCCGGCTGAAGTACTACTGTCCACATCCTATCGCGCTGATCTGTTAGCCTGTGACGAGACTGTCTATGTGGTATCAAGTCCGCTGACCTACAACGAGATATCAGAAGTTAAATCATGGGGACTTACATCACAGAGGAGTAGAGTACATTCTGATGCAAATATCAAATCGGCTATATCTCAAGCATTCGGAGCACAGCCAACACCAGAAAATCGTACAGCATTATTAGGCAATTTGCACCATAGACAATTCCCCCCTGAAATGCTGAAAGGTGCTGGTGTCACACTCGCAATGTGTTTACAGGTAGAAGAGATCACAGGCATTGAGGCATGGGATTATTCGAAAGAAGAAATTTTTGAAGGACTTCTACTTCACAAACAGGCCTTAACCAATCAATCGCCTGAAGCACTTGAACAGGAAAAAGACAGGCTCTTAGCTCTCCATTCATCACTGACCCCCTACCTACCGCGTGTTTTTACAGACATAAAGCCGGTTGGCGCTCCCACCCATCAAAGTGCATCACCCTCAAGTCATCATAAGAGAACTGGTCCTGCAAAAACGTCTCCTGCTAAAAAAGCCCCTACAACTGGAGGGGGGGTAAGCCCCACCACAGCTGCAACATTACAACCAAAAGCCCCTGGACCTCAGGCACCTCAAGCAGGTGGTGGTGGTAAAGCTTCGCCAAGACAAGGCTCAGACAATCCGTCTCCATAAGACAGCTGATCGGCCCATACACTGAGACTGTTGAAAATACTGAATTGATATGGCCCTCACTCCGTTCAAAAGGCGCTGAAAATACTTACCCACAAACAATACCTATGTATTGTTCAACCCTGTTTGCCTCAATGCGACTTGGAACAGCCTCACATGACGGGCTGTACCTCATATCCCTCACATCACACATGATATAATAGGCCTGAATTCAGAAGGAATCGTCAAGCCTCGAGGCACCTGTGCTGGACCTGGATACAAGCTCAATGCAGTGTCGGGTAATTGAACTAAATGACTCACAAAAGCATTTTGAACACTGCGATCATCCGCCCAACACAAATGCCAATGCCCCCGTGGGGTACACGCTATAAAATAAACTTGATCCAACACATACAATAATGCCATGCCTAAACGAGACTGAACATGATCAAGCACAGCTAACACGTTGTGAATGACATCGCGTGAAAGGTGATACCAAACCGGCCCCTGAGTCGTCTGAGCACTGACATAATAACGGTCCTCCAAACGGTGCACACACACCCACTGACCCCCTTGAGGCACATGATGCGCCCATAATCTTAAGATCGTTTCAAAATCAATGTGATGTTGCGTATAAAAATAAAACCATGCGCGCTCAAAGGCCCTGGCAGCAGCACACAGACTGAATCGCATATCCAGCCCCACACATAAAAATCCTAACCGAACAGCATGTGTTAACACACCCTGCCATTGTAAACCCACTCCGTTTAAATCAATGGGATTGAACATCGGCACGCCCATGGTTTGAATCACCATCCATACGCTCATCCAAGCATGCCTGTAATACGCATCATCCCTGCCATCAAAAGACGCTATGCCAACCTGCCCCCAAGGGCAGGCACCTATAATCGCACAACAGGCATGTGCTGAATCTAAACGCATGAGGTCAGCGCGCGCACGCACCGGTATACCCTCATTCAATGTGATACACCATGCGCTGCGCATCCATTCTTTAAGGCTCCACAGACCCCAATCTACCCCTCGAGCGGTCAACGCACGTGTCAATCCATGCCCCCATGGGCTTAAACGATCTGCAATCAAAATGATCACCGTCTAGCCTCAATCAATACAATCAGAAAAATAACGCACCAAGGCGCGACTGAGCCGTCGTTGACCGATACGCCGTTCAAAATAATCAAATCCTGGAGAAGTATTCACCTCAAGTATGGTCCAACCTTGATCTGATTCAATCAAATCAATACCACTGAGCATTAAACCCAGCTGATGCGTCAACTTCACACAGGCCTGTTCGATCTGTTTCGGCAACGTACACACACGAAAGACCGCATCTGCACAGTATCGATAGTCCACAGAAACAGCCTCTATGCGCACTGCCTCACAGCGGCCTTGAAACACATGCACACGCACATTATCACCCTGAACGCGCTGCTGATACAGCACAGGCTCCGCACCATACCGTGCTTGATCGAGCCTAGACACAGCATGCACCACTGAACGCTGATTGCTGGCAGATTTAAATACCCAGTCTCCAGACGGCGGCATACACCCTACAGACAAAACACTTTCAGGCACACGCAACACCGTTCCAGATAATTGAATTAACTGGGCTAGTTTAGAAAAATTACTCGCGCCCGTACTGGGGCGGTTGATCACATTCGGATAAACCGATTCAAGTAAATACGTCAATATACGTTGACTGAAGGCAGCAACGCTCAACCCCCAACACACATGCATACAACGGTTATAAACAGCCCCCACAGATTGATGCGCTAAAAACCACCCTTGACGTAAATGCTGCCATCCAGACGCTGTACAGATCAAATCCACCCCTAAAGCACGTTGATCCAACCACACCACCGAACCTGAAGACTCCATTAAACGCCGCGCCATATACACTAAGACCGGATCATCTAACAACCCCACCAATACAATGACAGATCGCGCCCTGGTCGTGCGTGGGCTCTGTGTACACAAAGTGCGCTGTATCATTTCTTTCCCCGCTCATCATACACACGCCCAAAAACCCTGTGGCTAAATTGAACGCCACCCAATCACCGCCATATAGGCATGATTCAAACCGAATGCATCTTAGGGACAACCCTTCCAAGCTGAATGGATAACGGCCCTCACTGCGTTAAAAGCGCCCTCAAAATATTCATGTATAGCCGACAAATGCTTATTTTTATCGCTCGTGTTTGCCTTGCCATGCCCTGCCTCAATGCAAGTTGTCATAGCCCCCTGTTAAGGGTGTCGCCAGCGCGTATTCAATGACGTATGCCGCTCCTGCACACAGGGCCACATGCTATCGACACATTAACCCAACGACCTATGGTTTTGAAAAGACCTCATGTCGATTGAACCTGCATCAGCACCGATTAAAACATTGAGATCTGATCCATGTGTAAACCAGCTGCATGCGTCGATCCAGCAGGATGCATGCAGATATCATCCTTACCATCTTTGCCATCTTTGCCATCTTTAGATTTCAATCGCATCTGAGATGCGCTCAATAAAGCGTCTAAACTTTGATGCATCACCATATCACCCTCCTCAAGATTTTTTCACAACACGCCCACCTTCAATCGAGCCATGTTGGGTTGAACCATCGTATAACCACACTTCACCCCCAGGACGTGTAAACACGATCGAGCCCTGCACTTGACTGTGCCCCCGCAGCACCACCACACTTGTACCGGAATCTCCAGGTTTAATGACCATAGACACGGCTTGACTGTGATTCAAAACCACACGATTTGTTGTGATCTCTATGCGTTGCTCAAATTGCGTGTGTGTGGCTTGCAATGCGCCTGATACAGATACAGCCCCTTTAACACGCGCATGCGACACATTGAACATGCCTTGCACATCGACCGTATTCAATTGCACCTGCATTGCCTTTAATATGCCGCGCACTTGTGTGTGCCCTCGAACACGTGTGCCTTCCATCAAAACAGGCCCCACTGCATTTAAATCAGACACAGACTCAGCCCCACATTGCGTATGGCCAAAGCCAGTATGGCACTGTGCAACTGCTGGTAAATGAAGACACATCAACCCCATCATCACCCACCCCTGTTGCATGAAAGCCCGCCTTAACATTACCTTGCTCCAAATCAATCTCTCAATATCGTATCGACAGATCAAACAGCGCGCTATACCGTAATGACGCACCCACTCAACGCTGATCACCGCCTCCACACACGCCCATCAAACATTGATGCGCCCAAATCATGCGCATCACTCTGTTTAAACAACGCTTCATTTCAAATAAAATGCTCAACATGCATCAAATACACCGCATATAAAATGGTTGTATCAGTCAACGCTGCCTCTTAACATACAGTATGTCTGATCCAATCAAACCATTCATTCCAGCCCTTGGGCTGAAACACCCAAAAGCTCAAATGCTGTGGCCCTTTGTATTGAATTCGCTGATTCGAACACATTCGACTGAGCGCCATGAAACGTTCACCCTCTCAGATGACGATGTGATTGACCTGACCTGGTATGGCCCACAACACGGCCCGATTGTTTTAATGTTGCACGGCATCACAGGTCATGCAAACAGCCCGTATTGTAAGGCATTGACTTATTTTCTAGCAGAAAAAGGCTGGCGCGCCTGCGTCATTCACGCACGTGGCTGTGGCCCCACACCCAATCGCTTGCACAAAAGCCACCACGGGGCAGACACCTTGGGCTTGACCTGCGTCGTACAACACCTGCACAATCAATCACCCACAACGCCACTCATGGCCGTAGGCTTCTCCTTGGGTGGCAGTGTGTTGCTCAATTACCTTGCAACACAACACACACTGACTGCAGCAGTAGGCATTTGCATTCCACATCAACTCGGTACAGTCGCAGCGGCACTGGATCACCCCAATGTACGTCTGTATCAAAAATCAATTTTAAAGGGGCTTCAAACATGGCTGAGACGCAAATATCAGCAACAACATCTCATTCGGCCACACTATCCTGACTGTATTCAAAATAGTATCCAAGCCTTTGATGAATGGATCACTGCACCGTGTAATCACTTTCAAAGCGCGACCGAATACTATCAAACCGCAAGCTGTGGTCAAAAACTTAAACATATCCAAACACCAACCTTAATCATTCAAAGCCAAGACGATCCCTTAATTCGCACGCCTATACAGCCCACACAACTGTCAAACAGCACTCAACTCATGCATACTGAAAGTGGTGGCCACATCGGATTTGTGAGCCGTTATCGTCCTCAATACTGTCAAAGCTGGCTGCATGACACTGTATGGTCATTTCTACAGCTTTATGCATAACACGCCATGCATATACTGCATCACATCTTTCAATGTATCTGCCAATTGCAAATAGTGCTGTGCGATTTAATCTATATTGAAGCCGCATCAATCGAACAACCCCCGATAAACTGCTCCCCATTTGAGGCCAAACTTGGGCTAGCGATTAAACAGCTGCAACTTATTGCTGCTGTTCGGCCTGTTCTTGCAACATGATTTGATGAGCGCGCTCTGAAGCATTGGGACCAAACCCCCATCTTTGTAAGTTTGCGTCTTGCAAATCATTTAAAGAAGCGCAACCCACCAACGACATCAATATCAAGCTCGCAATCAATAGAAAAATTCTATGTAAGTTGTACAAGATGGTCTCCTGTGAAAAAAACTTTAAAAACTATACATGCTTTGAGCTGTATATGTAAAAGGCTTTGGTGATGAAGATGTTCAGCAGATTATGAATGCTCAGCCCACATATTTATCTGGCCGTGTTGAACAATGGGCATTCACAGATAACCTCTATTATATATGGTGAGTGTTTGTAGATAATGTCCACGCTCCAAATATAAAACAAGCACTACAATTTGGCTTCACGTTCGAAGATAAAAGCAAGTGTGTTCAACAGGGTTACTGTATCACAGCGCCATTATGTGGCCTCTGTAAGACAGTCATATAGGTCTATTTTCTTTAATAATTCACAAAAGTTGTACTTGGTTAAAGGCTTTTCAATGATGGCATCGAACATAGACATGTCATCCAGTGGCGCATGTGCAGTTAATGCGACAACCTTCATCTTAGATTGATCACCATACTGCGCTTGAATGCGTTGCGCCACCTCTTCTCCAGGAATATCAGGCAATCCTAAGTCCATCAAAATCAAATCATAATTCGAATCGACTGCCATGGCATCTAAAGCAGCCTGACCATTCAATGCAACATCAATCACACAACCTAAAGAATTGAGCACCAAGCAAGCCACTCTACGTGCAACTTCAACATCTTCTGTCAATAAAACTTTCATTGAGTCACCTCTCCAATTAATGAGGCAAGCATCACAGAGAGCTTGACCACACCACAACGCATAAACCCAACACCTTGATCTACATCATACCTCATTTTAATTTCTCCAAAATTAATTAAATAATGTTCATGAGTTAAAGCATTTCAAGTGTTTGATACACATGCTTTAAGCTTTTCCCTAAATAATAACAATTCAGTCCACCTAGGAACCGAGGCACAACGCTCAATGAGCTACTTAAAGCAACAGCACAAATTCAAGTGCAAAATTTTAAACAATTCGAATACATCTATCAAATACGGTCTTCCCTGAACTTTAAGATTATTCCAATACCAGCAAGCTGGCATTCCCCCCCACAGCTGTTGTATTGACACTCAAAGTTTGTTCTTTACAAAGCCGCTGCAAATACCATGGACCACCGGCTTTTGGGCCTGTTCCAGATAAATGATCCCCTCCAAAAGGTTGAACGCCTACAACGGCACCCACCATATTCCGATTAATATAAACATTACCGACATCCACTTGATGCGCAATACGCTCTGCCTCACCTAAAATACGTGAATGAATGCCCAATGTCAGCCCAAAACCGGTTGAATGAATAGCATCTAGTACTGCATTCAAATCAGACCGTTCATAGCGCACCACATGCAAAATCGGTCCAAAAACTTCATCTTTAAGCTGGCTCAATGATTCAATTTCATACAAATGAGGGGGAAAAAAGGACCCCTCAATCCTCTCAGGTATTTGACAACGTGCCAAACACGTCGCACCGATACTGTCTAAATATTTCACATGATTGCGCAAATGATCTCGTGCTTGGTCATCAATAACAGGGCCAATATCTGTTGAGAAATGCAATGGATCCCCCATACGAATCAGAGACATTGCCCCTACCAAAAGCTCAATAATATGATCTGCAATCTCTGATTGTAAGTATAATACTCGACAAGCAGAACACCGTTGCCCTGCACTTTTGAAAGCAGAATCTACCACATCTACAACAACCTGCTCAGGCAAAGCAGTTGAATCTACGATCATGACATTTTGCCCGCCTGTCTCTGCAATTAACGGAACGATAGGCCCCGAACGTGCCGCTAAATTCTGAGCAATCACCTGAGCAGTACGGGTTGACCCTGTGAGCATCACCCCTTGAACACGGTTATCTGCAACCAAAGGTGCGCCCACCACATCATGCCCCCCTGGCAAGAGCTGACACACAGATTCTGGAATACCCGATGCGTGAAACAATCGAATCATTTCAGATGCCAATACAACTGTTTGCGAGGCGGGTTTGGCTAAAACTGCATTGCCCGCCACCAAAGCTGCAGCGACCTGACCCGTAAAAATAGCCACAGGAAAATTCCAAGGACTTAAACATAAAATCACACCTCGACCCACCGGACGCCACGTATTGGCTTCGCCTGTAGGCCCTGGACACACCTGCGCCTGTAAACTTACACAAGATTGCTGTGCATAATAACGCAAAAAATCGATGGCCTCGCGCACCTCATCCAAGGCATCTTGCCAAGTTTTGCCCGCTTCTCGAACACACAAACTCATAAAATGAAAACACTGTGCTTCTAAAGCATCAGCTGCTCGGTTTAAACACGCAGCCCGTGCTTCAATTGACTCATCACGCCAACTGCGATATGCCTGCTGTGCAGACACCACTGCAGCTTCAACCGCATCAACACTGCAGGTTTGTACAATCCCCAACGCTTTGTCTCGCTGAATTGGACCCATCACCGCATGCTGCGCTTGCTCAGCTGCTGCATCTTCAGAGACCATCACCGAAAAATTATGCTGGGCAGCTTCAGTCATGGCCGCTGCTGCCGAATTTAAAACCCAAGGATCATTAAAATCAAGCCCTTGTGCATTCTGCCGATCCGAATATAAATGCGCAGCATCAGGAATTTTAGGGTGTGGAATAACCTCCAAAGCACGTACCGCTGCAATAGGACAGGCAATCAATCGATCAACCGAAATTTCAGGATTGACCAATTGATTGACAAACGACGTATTGGCACCGTTTTCTAGCAAACGACGGACCAAATAAGGCAATAACGTTTGATGCGAACCCACAGGCGCATAAATACGACACTGAACAGGCACATCAGCCTTCACATGGTCATACAACACTTGCCCCATACCATGCAAACACTGAAACTCAAAGGGGCGCCCTTGTGCCATTTGCAGTATAGATGCCACCGTATGCGCATTATGCGTTGCAAACTGTGGAAACACAGCATCTTTTGCTTCAAACAACAGTCGAGCACACGCCAAATAACTCACATCTGTTGAGATTTTACGTGTGAAAACAGCAAAATCGATCCCATGCACCTGCGCATCTTTAATTTCTGAATCCCAATAAGCCCCCTTGACCAAACGAATCGGCATCTGTGTTTTATATTGACGCGCCAATTCAACACAGCCCTTAATCACAGCCACAGCAGATTTTTGATACGCTTGAACGGCTAAACCTAAACCACCCCAACCCGCAACATCAGGTTGCGCAAACAGCTGTTCTAGAATGTCTAATGACAAGACTAAACGGTTTGCTTCTTCAGCATCCAAAGTCAAACTGACGCGTGATGCCTGCGCCAATTGAACCAATTGCGTTAATCGCTCAACCAATACCGGCACACATCGATCTCTCTGATCCCACGTATAGCGTGCATGTAAGGCAGATAATTTAATCGAGATGCCAGGACGCTGCAGCAAGGGGCGCGTATCATGCGCATCCTTCAAAACTTCAATGGCATGCTGATAGGCTTCAAAATAACGTTGTGCATCCGCCTCTGTCACAGCAGCTTCACCTAACATATCATAAGAATATGTGTAGAAATCATCTGCAGTGCGTGTGGCACGCTTTACAGCTGATTCAATGGTTTCTCCCAATACAAAGTGCTCACCTAACTGCGCCATCACAGCCCTCACCGATTGACGCACCACAGGAGCACTGAGCCGCTTCACCATGCCCTGAATCACACCTGCCCACGGACTTGACGAGGCCTTTGGCACCATCACCTCTGCCCCTAACATCAAACCCCAGTGCGCAGCATGTGCAAACCAGCCTGCACGCTGAGCCTCGGCAACACCCGCCCCTGAGGCCAATTGGTCGGCCAATAAAGCATCTACACTGGCACTGTCTGGCACACGCAACAAGGCCTCTGCTAAACACATCAAACCCACACCTTCTTCACTGGATAAATCCATTTGAGTGAAAAAGGCACGCATGCCTTTAGATTTAGAGTGTGCATCCCGCACAGATGCCACCCAATGACGCGCTTGTTGTGCAACAGATTTTTGTGTTTCAGGATCAACTGCAGCCAGCCCCACACACGCCTGAACCGCTTGCGCTTCGTCTGAGCGCAATGCCTGTGCCACAACCTGCCAACGTTGAGGCATATCCCCTGCACAAAACACCATTTGATCTTTCACCATACTGACACACACCCTATTCAAAAAAAACGCTCAATCATGACATAATCTGCCATTAGACTCCATGACAATCTTTCATGTAACCCAATTCAAAAACAACGTATTTACAATACAATCAAGCGATTTGAAATGGAAATCAAGCCTCATTTTTGCACTTTTGACGCAATTATACTATACTGGCATTCAAGACACATTAAATGAAGAGGCGCCCATCATGGCCGATCAACCACAGCCTGCTCTGAGACCTACCGAAACAGAGAGAATACAATTGATATCGACAATAGCAGCAGTTCTTGCTGCAGAATACCACGATCTTGATGAAAAACAATTACTTATGCAACAAGCCTTGGAGGCTTGTGGCCTGAAAATAGAACAGAATTCCGTAGGGTATTATCAAATATCAACTCAGAAAGGCTGGGCTGAGCAAGACACCGAGGCCCAAGCCCAACAATATTCAACACAATCTGGTACAAACACTCTTCGATCTGACAAAGCTAACATGCCTGAAAAAACTGAATCATCCAAGCAAGCAGATTCATCAGACGCGGGATTAGCTGTATTGGAGAGCCTTGGCACACAACTGAAAGCACATATACCGCAGGCTTTAAAAGAAATGACAGCATATAAAAATCGGCCCGAAATTCTAACAAAACTGAAAAAAATCACTGATCAGCAGTCACCGCAAAATATAGTAAAACTCGCCATGACCTGCAAATCAGTATGTCAAGCAGAAGAAGCAGAAGAAAAGTATAGCCAAAAACAGCAGCATATACCTGAAAAAAGCGCCGACACTCACAATCCGTTGCGATACGTTCTAGGATCATTAGCACTACATGCAGCACTTACCACTGAATCCGGGCTTACGCCTTCGAGAGTAACACAGTATGATGCAATCGTCGGTGGATCACCAGACGGACAGCGGCCTATCGTTGACTTGATGCACAGAGCTGTTCAAGGCCTTGATCATACATTGAATCAAGCAGAAGCATCTCAACAACACTCTATTACCCTCTCCCCGTTCAGCATAACACTTCACCTCGGAGGAAAAAGCCACCCCTAACATATTGGCCCTATCAAAAGGAGTTATTGATGTTCATTTGCCGCTCTCTCAGGATTAAAACCTTACTGAGCACGCTGTGCTGCACCCTAATGCTCACTGGCCTTACAGCGCACGCCACTGGCATCTATCAACTCAAACTCACAAACAACACCGCTCAAACCATTGAGATCTCACCACTGACCAGCACGGTGACTTTTCCAAACGCTTCAGTGCCCGTCAAAGTCCCTGCAAACACTGAACCCACCATCGAGTTTAACCCACACAGATCAGCTGCCGGCATCAATTTCCAAAACGAACATCATAATAGTTGCAATATTGTGATTGCGATTACAGGCCCTATGGGCGTTCAAGACGCACGCTGCAGCGCACAACCAGGCTGTCGCCAGATGCATTGTGATGCAAGCTTTTCGACAACAGAGCCAAAAGTGCGGGTGACATTCCACTGACCCTTGATGACACCAGCATTTCAGCAAACGGCATGCCAATACACTGTATGCTTCATACACGCGCATTGTTGAATGCTTTAAACCGATCATACGCCATTAACACAGAGGGCATCCTCGAAAAACGCAGCGATGATACTCAATCGACCGTGAAAAGCTATTCTGCGTTATTATTTCGGCTGCAATTGGACATGTATCTGATGCTACTGCAAGCCGCTTTGCTGGTTCGAATGGAGCTGAGCGAGACGGGCAGCCTGAGCAGCATAAACGCCTGCTCTATGATCTTCAGTCATTAACGAGGGAGTAGCACCCGCGGCAACACTCAACACAGATCCCAAATGTTGTTATGCTGCTTTTAAGGAAGCTAGGAGCTAACCCGAGCAGCCTCAGTGATGCTAAAATCATCTGAGAGCCGGGGGGAGAACGACGTATCGCACGTCGCCTCTGAAAAATCATCTGAGCGCTCGGGGAACGACGTATCGCACTCAGAAGGTGCAACGGGAGGCGCAGCACACTCAGAAGAAGCAACGGCAAGCGAAGCAAACTCAACGGCAGGCGCAGCAAGCTCAGAAGAAGCAACGGCAGGCGCAGCAAACTTAACGGCAGTGATATCAACACCTCCCAATGAAGTTGGCGGTGCATAACATCCTTCAGGCACAGGCGATGCAAGGCACTCAAAAAGCGGTGAACAAGCCTCTTCACGCAGCATCTCATCAATATCACGCTGCATCTCATCAACATTATCTGAAAACCTCCGAATACAATCTCTTAAAAATCGATCAGTTTGCCCTTCGTGACCCGCTGCAATCAATTCCAAAGATTCACAAATACCATCAAGATCCTCTCGGCCCTTTGAATCAAATATCTCAGCAAACATTGTATACCATTCTCTGCACACAGCATCTAATGTGTCTTGATCAAGCTTTGGCAAATCTGTTAGATCACATGTTTCAAAATGAGTCTGCAAACTCAACAAAATTTCAAAATCAATGCCATCTTTAAATTGAGATGCCCAGTAGCAACGTTCTTTGACAATGAAGCTCTGTGCAGCGTCAACGTCTTCAAACGTTCGATTAAGGTAACGCTCTATCAACTGACTCAATAACACACTGGGCCATATATCTTGTTTCAAAAACTCATCAATAGCGGTTTGGCATTCTGACTCAAGTTGTCCCTTTTCAGCTTTAGATAAATAACCCGTCCCTACGACGCTAGGATAAACAGCACGTGCTGCTTTATAATCTTGTGCATCTCGAACGTTTGACCGGCTATTTGCTAGCCTTGTCTTTTGCTGTAATCCTAATAAGATTTGTATCAGCATCGTAATATCTATTGATGTCCCATCTTGAACAATGCAGCTTTTGCAGAAAGCGTGTGCGAGTTGACGCGTCTCGGGTGATAGTGATGCAATCTTTAATCGCTCTGCATTTGAAAATATCTCGATACCGCCAACTGCTGGAGAGAATATAAAATGACTCAATGGAAAAGAACATGCTCTGACATTCTTGATTGTTGAATAAAAAAACTGACTGACTAATTGATCTTGATCACCATGCTTAAGTAAATAACGCAAAATAGATTTGAGAGACCAAGACGCCTTAGAAACAGACAGCTCAGAAATCTCTAGGCTACAATCTTCTGGAAGAATCAAAATCTTTTCATCAGAATTCAACTGATTAAGAGTGAATGTTTGGCCTAAACAACATTCCAATTTCATTAAAAAAGCCGATAGGAGGCCTCTATTTTGGGGCTGAATCAACAATGAAAGCATCTCTTCGCCACATTGGGTAGGAAACGCCAAGAATATATAATCAAAGATGCCAGGTGCGTGAATCAAAGAGAGCATAAAGTCTCTATATTGATTTTTCAACTTTAGCGAAACGTCATCATCACCACAAATACAGTTTAAACCATCAATGAAAAAATTGGTTAAAGCCTCAAATAATAAATACTGATTATCATCCGGATCAAATCTACTAGTTAGACCACACTCTTTAAATCCAAATTGAAGCATCTTGACAAGCACCGGCAGCTGATCTGTTGGCGAATACTGTAAAAACTCTTCTGCTCTAGAAAGAAAATAACTGTATTGAGGATCTTGTGAAAGCAAAAAAATCGCCCAAAAAATTGGACTTCTTTTAGGATGACGCTGTAGATATTCCACGTAATTGAACGCTTGATCTTCACCTTGTCCTTGCGCTTCGTCTGCCTCTGCGTCTTGCGCGTGCTCTTGCGCTTCGCCTTCCTCTTCGTCTTGTGCGTGCTCTTGCGCTTCGCCTTCCTCTTCGTCATTTTCGAACTCACCCATCAAAACAGCCCAGTGTGTTTCTGAAAATTCTAAACAAGCATCACGTGCCCCCGGACTCAACCCAATAAACGCGTCAATAAACGACATTTTTCACAGCCTTTTAAGCAAAAAAGGCTTGAAAAATAGCATATAACCAGATGCTAAAAATTAAGGAAAACTTAAAAAAATCAGATTGTGATATACAATGGACATTAAAGCAGCCTATGACCTGCTCAAGCAAATATACGCTTGAACTTTGATAGGCCAAACACAGAGGGCATCCTCGAAAAACGCAGCGGTGATACTCAATCGACCGTGAAAAGCTATTCTGCGTTATTATTTCGGCTGCAATTGGACATGTATCTGATGCTACTGCAAGCCGCTTTGCTGGTTCGAATGGAGCTGAGCGAGACGGGCAGCCTGAGCAGCATAAACGCCTGCTCTATGATCTTCAGTCATTAACGAGGGAGTAGCACCCGCGGCAACACTCAACTCAGAAGATGATACTGATCCCGAGCGTGATTCTATGGGCTGCTGTGCTGCTTTTAATGGAGCTAGGCGGCTAACCCTAGCAGCCTTAGCGTCTCTAAGATCATTTGAGGGCCTGGGGGGCGGCGTAGTCCAAAAGTCCGTTATGCGCTTCTGACCTTCATCTACAGCAAGCACCGCAGCAAGCTCAGAAGAAGCAACGGCAGGCACAGCTGATGATACTACAGCAGAGGAGCAATGGCGTTGTTTATGAGGTTCTTGAGCATTATGGCTCAGATCAGAGGAAGCGAACAAGGCGTGCATTACTGGCAAACAGAAGCCGTTACTCAAAGCACCTTCTTCTTTAAAATTACACATAAATTGAGTTTCTGGAGCAGAATGAGCTTCTAGTAATAAAACGTCCCTCAAACAATGATTCACACATGCAAGCCTCACAACATCAACCGCGTTAAGAAATCTTGAAAAAACACCCTGCGCTGTGAAAGCGAGCACAATTAAAGCTTTAACATTTCTAACATTTACATCAAGATCTTCAGCGCCCTTATCAACATGCAACGGAATTGAGTGGGCTTCTTTCACCCGGGCTAGCTGTTTAGAGATCTCTTGTTTCGAAGACATACACACTATCAACACATTCTGAAAACGCACAGCACAGCAAGGCTCATCACTCTTACTCTTATATTTACCTTCACCTGTAGACAATAATTTGACGTTGCCTGTGAAAAGCGCTAATGCTGTTGGCCCATAGACCAACATATGCGCTAAATTCTTTAAGTTTATCTGCGTAAGTTCAGGCTCAGACCCATCCGAAGGCATGAAGCTAGATGGAGCCCAAATCTTCTCCAATACAGTCTCAAGCAATGCTTTAAATGATGC
>JAAZZZ010000059.1 GCA_014238985.1 Gammaproteobacteria bacterium | reverse complement strand
TTTTTATGTGACACCGGATACATTAGTGCCACGGCCCGATACAGAGTGTTTGGTTGAAGCGGTGTTGACACGTTGGCAGGCACCTAGGTCTTTGAGGGTGTTAGAACTGGGTGTAGGCAGCGGTGCAATTGCAGTGACTTTAGGCAAATATCGACCTGGCTGGAACATTGTGGCGACAGACATATGTGAAAAAGCTTTATCCGTGGCGCAAGAGAATGCACGCCGGTTAGGTGCTGTGTCGATTCAATGGAAGCTCGGTGATTGGTATGACGCGATTGATCCCGATCAGCGGTTTGATTTAATCATCAGTAACCCGCCCTATATTGAGGAGGGCGCTGATGCGCTGCAAGATGTAGGGGTTAAATATGAACCACGACAGGCTTTGGTGTCTGGAAAAGAGGGGCTGAATGCATTGACAGTGATTATCGAAAAGGCACATCAATATTTAAATCCAGGCGGGTCTCTTGTATTAGAAAGCGCGCCCTTTCAAATCAATAAAATTTCTGAATTAATGGTCCAATCAAATCTGGTTTATCACGGTGTAGAGCAAGATTTATCAGGACACGATCGTGTCAGCATAGGGCAATATTTAGGGTGAAGCACAGTTCAATGCCCGGGGTTGAGATTTGATGATGCTGTGTTAGGATTAACTGGAATTGACTTTTAATTAAATCATCTTGCTTTAATCTAAAGTCACCCTCATTAAGACAATAAAAGGAGACATGAATATGTTAAAAACCAAAGCATGTATGCTAACACTTTTAGGCGCTGTTGCGATGGCAGGTGTCACAGCACAAGCATCACCGGCAGCACAGGGGCGTGCGCTTCATGTGATTGATGTGAATGTTAACTATGATGCTGCTCAAAAAAGTTATCTTGATGCGCGTTTAAGTGCAGGATCTTGGGGTAACGGCCACTGTGAAGCACCGGGGCTTGAAATAGGTGTGAAGAGTTGGATTGCCAAGCCTGAAGGTGATGGTCATGTCAAAGAACACTATGAAGTGCCAGCTGAGGCATTTTCAATCCTAAGAACACTTGATACCCCCAAAGGGCGTGCTGATTGTGTCAAGGCAACTGTTCAGTTTCAAGGGCACACGTATCAAGGTGAATTTCAAGCACTTTGGGATCCAAAACATCAACAGGTGATTGGCACATTACCTGCACGTACTGACATTCACGGCTGATTGTAGCAGCGAGCATTGTCTGTCGATCAACAGTAAAGTTAAGCCATGGTTTGATGAAGCGCGTCATTTAATGACGAGGCTTCATCAGTCCGTGATTTGGTAATATCATTCAAATTATGATAATTTGACGAAATTCATTCAACTTAAAGGTTGGTATGGCAGATAGCAAGCAGGGTAAAGATGCAGGACATACTCAAGTGTCTTTTCCTGAAATAGAGTTACGTACTTTAGCTTTTTGGCAATCTCAAGCGATTTTTGAGCGTTCATTAGAGGCACGTAAAGATTCAAAACCGTATGTTTTTTATGATGGCCCACCTTTTGCAACAGGATTGCCGCATCACGGGCATCTGTTAGCATCGACTTTAAAAGACATCATCCCGCGTTATTTTACCATGCAGGGCTATTATGTTGAGCGTCGTTTTGGGTGGGATTGTCATGGATTGCCCATTGAATATGAAATCGATAAGCAAGAAGGTCAGTCCACACAGGAGCTGGTTGAGCGTATCGGCATTGCAGGTTATAACGACTTATGCCGAGCCATTGTACAACGCTATACAGAGCAATGGCGTCAAACCATTACACGTTTAGGTCGTTGGGTTGATTTTGACCATGACTATAAAACAATGGACCCTGATTTTATGTAATCAGTGTGGTGGGTCTTTAAGCAGTTATGGGATAAAGAATTGGTGTATCAAGGCACTAAAGTCGTACCTTTTTCTACGGCCTTGGGCACTGTATTGTCTAACTTTGAAGCCAGCAGTCATTATCAAGATGTGCAGGATCCAGCGCTCACCGTTTTATTGCCATTGTTGGCTGATGAGCATAGGCATTTAGCCATTTGGACCACAACCCCTTGGACTCTTCCATCCAATTTAGGGGTGTGCGTGGGCCCTGATATTCAATATTGTTTGGTCAAACCGGCTGCTGAAGATGCGCGTTTAATTTGGGTAGCTGAAGCGCGTTTATCTGAAGTATTTGACTCGGAAACAGTTGAAGTGATATCAACGTGTCTTGGGCATGATTTGGTAGGCCAAGCGTATCAACCCCCCTTTGAATATTTTATCGATGAAAGACAAAACGGCGCGTTTCAAGTGTATGCAGATGATTTTGTCACCACTGAAGATGGAACAGGTTTGGTGCATATGGCCCCGGCTTTTGGTGAAGACGATCATCGTATTATGATACAAGCAGGCGTAGAGGCCATTTGCCCCATAGATGATCAGGGCTGTTTTACAGCAGAGGTGCCTGATTTTGAGGGTCAGTCGGTTAAGGCTGCTGATGCATTGATCATTCAGGCGCTGAAAAAAGCAGGGCATGTTTGGGCGCATTCAACCGTGGTGCATAGTTATCCACATTGCCCGCGTTCGGATACCCCTTTAATTTATCGTACCATTCCGTCTTGGTATATTCGTGTTACAGCACTTAAAGATCGATTGTTGGCAGCGAATGAGCAGATTCATTGGCAACCTGCGCATGTCAAAACAGGGCGATTTGGTCATTGGTTATCAGATGTTAAGGATTGGGCTGTGTCACGCAACCGTGTCTGGGGTACGCCCGTGCCACTTTGGATCAATGATCAAACAGGGCAGGTATGTTGTATCGGGTCGAAGGCTGAGCTTGCTGAATTAACGGGGATAGAGGTTGCCGATTTACATCGTGAACATGTAGATGCCTTGACCTTTGAACGTTCAGGAGAGGCCGGTGTGTATCGACGTGTGCCAGAAGTGCTGGACTGTTGGTTTGAATCTGGGGCCATGCCTTATGCACAAAGCCATTATCCATTTGAAGCATCCCAGAAATTTGAAGCAGGATTTCCTGCACAATTTATTGCTGAAGGATTAGATCAAACCCGCGGATGGTTTTATACCTTAACAGTGCTGGCTGTCGCGCTGTTTGATCAACCTGCGTTTAAAAATGTCATCGTGTCCGGAATCGTTATGGCAGCAGATGGCAAAAAAATGTCTAAACGGTTGAAAAATTATACCCCACCCAATCAATTGATGGAGGAATATGGCGCAGATGCTTTACGGTTATATTTAATCAGTGGTGGATTGGTTAAAGCTCAGGAGCAGAGATTTTCTGATCATGGGGTGAAAGAAATGGTGCGGCAGGTACTCTTGCCTTGGTATAACGCATCAAAATTTTTAACCACCTATGCCGAGGTTGATCATTGGCAGTGCTCAATGTCTGCTGAGGCCTATACGATCTTAGATCAGTGGCTGTTGTCTCGGCTACACAGTTTTAAAACTGTGATTCAGCAGGCTATGTCTGAATATGCTATACAGAACATTGTGCCTGAAGCGCTCAGGTTTTTAGAGGATTTAACGAACACTTATATTCGCTTGAATCGCACACGGTTTTGGGCCGAAGGGTGTGACTCAGACAAATGCACCGCATACACAGTCTTATACCAAGCAGTCCACGAGCTCACTTGTTGTATGGCGCCTTTTGCCCCTTTTTGTGCAGAAGCGGTATATCAGGCACTACAAGTATTGCGCGATCATTCAGTTCCAGACTCAGTTCATTTGTGTGATTATCCTCAAGTTGATCAAGCGTTATGCCAGCCAGTATTAGAAGATGCTGTTGCACGTATGCAGCATATCCTTGTGTTAGGACGGCAGTGTCGAAATACCGCAAAGATTAAAACCAAAATTCCGTTAAAATCAATTAAGATTATTCATAAAGACGTTACTTTGCTCAAAGAGATTGAGCCTTTAGCCCAATACATTCAACCAGAACTAAATGTGCAGCGCTTAATTTATGAGCACAATGAACAGGCATATATCGAGTTATCAGCACAACCCTGTTCGCCTATTTTAGGTAAGCGTTTAGGGGGGCGTTTTAAGCATTTTAAAACACTTATCGAAGGCTTATCTTCCAGTGAAATTGAGACATATGAACAGACAGGGTCCATTGAGCTTGAAGGGGAGCAATTTGGCTCAGATGATATTTTGGTATTGCGTGCACCTAAATCTGATTTAGCGTGCGTGGCTTCGAACCGTTGGATTACTGTACAATTAGATGGAAATCTTGATGAAGATTTAATCGATCAAGGGCGTGCGCGTGAGTTGATTAATCGTATTCAAAAAACACGTAAGGCCATGAATTTAAATGTCAGTGATCGTATTCATCTCACGGTCTATATTGAGCCTCAATTACAATCGGCGTTAGAGCAACACCGAGATTTAATTCAAAAAGAAACATTGACGGTGCAGTGGGTAGAAGCATCTGAACCGCTAGATACGCCGTATTGTTATGACATTGAAGATGCCCGCGTGCAGGTCATCATACGTGTGGTTTAAAGCATGAAAGATGGTTTTCACATCAACATTGTGTCGAGCACAGACTGTTTTGAACAGATAAAGCATGTTAACTTATCCCCATAATTAAATATCGGAGGGCAGCGTGCTAGAATCTATTGTCATGGTGTTTCAGCAATTTATTCACTCGATCCAATCTAATCTTAATCTATTTGCACTGTGGGTTGGTTTATTATTTGGGCTGCATTGTATTAATCTATGTGTCGGTTTGAGATTATGTGTTTTAGGCATTCACCCTCGGTCTTTAATCGGGTTGCCTGGCATTATATTTACACCCTTTCTTCATGTGGATTTTGGCCATGTATTTATAAACAGTGTCTTATTAGTCATATTAGGTAATTTATTGGCTATGAGCGGTTTATTGAAATTGTTTACAATTGCTGCTTATACAGTTTTAGTGGGGGGTGGATTGGTTTGGTTATTTGGGCGATCAATGATTCATGTCGGTGCCAGTGGATTGGTGATGGGGTTGTGTGGTGCATTATGCGTGCAGGCGTATCAACAGCAAACAATTTATGCATGGTTTTTGGCAGGATTAATGTTTTACTTTTTTGAACATATTGCTGTTAACCTTGTGCCTGTAGAACCCGGCACTTCTTGGGAAGGTCACTTATTTGGGTTTGTTGCTGGCGCTTTGGCGGAATATTTTCAATGGACTTTAATATTGAGTTAATCTGTACACTATAGCCTGATAGCAGCAACTGATCTCATGAAAAAAGGCTTAACAAAAATAGCATGTTTAATTTACAGAACATTCAAGTAGCTTTTCAGAAATACTTATCATATGTGATCATTTTTTGTGCAGAAACAAGGTATATAAGGTTGCTCTATTACCTATCATCTCTTGTTGTGGTGTTTAAGTATATATCTGGTGTTATCACTTGGTCTGGCTTGTTGGGTTTAACAGGATGTTTAGGTATAGGGGTGATTGGAAGTGCCATATTATCATTGAGTTTGCTGAAGTTTTTTAATATAGAGGGTGCATGCAAAACATGGCTTTGTTCGGCACAAACGCGTTTGTCATTTTCAGGTGCTCCAGTTACAGAAGATGTGGTACGTGAGGATCAGCAGGGTATACTCAAACGGTTTTTTGGCGTTGAGCGTGTCAGTCACAATTTTATAGCTAGAGCCTATATTGTATGCTCT
>JAAZZZ010000058.1 GCA_014238985.1 Gammaproteobacteria bacterium | reverse complement strand
CAGCCCTTGCCGCCCCTATCACAGCAAAACGCCATGGGCCTCATGTTGTCGTACATGCGCCCTATGTGGCTGAAATGATTCGCCAAATAATGGTTAAAAAATTTGGCGCACACTCAGCCTATAATGGCGGCTTATCTGTCTATTCTACAATCGACACACCACGACAAATTGCGGCGAATCAAGCCTTGCTTAAAGGCTTGCTTGCTTACGACAAACGCCATGGATTTCGCACCCCTTCAATGAACTTAAAAACATTATTGAACACTGATCTTTTTGATGCTTGGCAATATGCATTGAAAAAAATGCCGACTATTCCGTCTTTATCGCCAGCAGTGATGGTGTCTTGCTCAAACAAGCAGGCTATTGCTTTGTTGGCTGACGGACAATTGATCACCCTTTCAACGCATCAAGCTGAATGGGCTCTACAGCATAATAATTTAGGCTATCGGTTACTTCAACCACGCACATTTGAACAGATTCTAAATCCAGGTGATGTTGTATATCTGGCCCACAATACGAAAAATGATTGGTATTTAAGCCAATTACCCCACGTTCAAGGTGCACTCATCAGTCTAGATCCGAAAACAGGGAACATTCAGAGCCTTGTTGGCGGTTTAAGCTATCCTCTCAGCCATTTCAACCGCGCCACTCAAGCATGGCGCCAATCTGGATCAGCGTTCAAACCTTTCATTTATGCTGCCGCACTTGACCGAGGCTTTACCTTAGCCACCCTGGTCAATGATGCCCCTGTGGTCTTGAAAGATTCGGGAGAAAACAGATTGTGGCGCCCGCAAAATGACACCCACACCTTTACAGGACCTGTTCGGCTGAGAGAAGGTCTTGTTCATTCAAGAAATTTAGTTTCTATTCGAGTACTCAGAGACATTGGCGTGCCTTATGCACGTGATTACTTGGCGCGATTTGGCTTTGACATGCAACGTCAACCTAAAAGTTTATCTTTGGCGCTTGGTGCAGGTGCTGTCACACCGATAATGCTTACAAGCGCTTATGCTAATTTTGCTAATGGTGGTTTAAATATTAAGCCTAAATTAATTGCACAGGTGATTAATCCAAATATAGCATCAAGCACGGTCTCCCCACCTTTCAACGCAGCTTCAAACATTAACCACCTTTTATCGCAGCAAAAACTCTCGAACTCAATACTGCCCCAAGAAACAGCATTTCTCGTCGCAGACATGCTGAAAGATGTTATTTTAAAAGGCACAGGGCGACAAGCTAAAATCTTGGCACGTAATGACCTTGCTGGAAAAACAGGCACCACCAACAATCAAATCGATGCTTGGTTTGCGGGCTTTACACCTGATTTAGTCACGTCTGTTTGGGTTGGGTTTGATGAAAGCAGTTCTTTAAAAGAGTTTGGCGCTCAAGCCGCTTTACCCATCTGGATCGACTATATGAAACAGGCCCTACGCTATACCCCTCAACACTGGTTGAAAACACCCGATCAAATTATCCAAGTGAAAATTGACCCAAAGAGCGGATTACAAGCACATGATGAATCTGCGACATTTGAATTTTTCCGAAAGCAATACCTGCCATTGCCTGCCGACAGCGCTGATAACACGCAGCATTCAAATGTTCAAGCCATCGATGAACTCTATTAAATAATATGTTTAGTAAGATCTTAAAAAGCGCACACCAAGGCTAACGCTTAGGCCTTCCGCCCTTTACGCAGCTCTTTAATCATACGTATTTGTGCGCTGGCCTGAGCAAGCTCTGTTAAGGCTTGAGCATAATCAGCACCCGAATGGCTTTCAGCCAACTTGGCTGTTGCCGCTTCTTTTGCCGCTTGTGCTTTCGAAGCATCTAGCTCGTCACCGCGCACACATGTATCTGCTAAAATAGTCACCTTATCAGGTTGAACCTCAAGCAAGCCACCCGATATATAAAACAATGCCGCTTCTCCATCAAGCTGTGTAAAGGTGATGTGCCCTGGCTTGAGCGGAGACAATAAAGCTGCATGCCCAGGCTCAATGCCTAAATCTCCTAATTTACCCGACACCAAAACACGTTTCACAGCACCCGAAAACAACGATTTTTCAGCGCTGACAATTTCAAGCTGAATCTGCGCATCAGCCATCAGTGCGTCCTCTCGCTTCTTCAATAGCACCAATCATATAAAAAGCCTGCTCTGGCAAATCATCATATTCCCCTGACAATATTGCTTGAAATCCAGCAATGGTCTCCTTTAATGAGACATATTTGCCGGGCGTGCCTGTAAATACTTCTGCAACAAAAAAGGGCTGTGATAAAAAACGTTGAATCTTTCGTGCACGTGAAACAGTTAAACGATCCTCTTCTGATAACTCATCCATGCCTAAAATAGCAATGATGTCTTTAAGTTCTTTATAACGCTGCAATACACCTTGCACTTGACGCGCCACCTGGTAATGGGTTTTTCCCACGACCAAAGGATCTAGCTGCCGAGAGGTTGAGTCTAAGGGATCAATTGCAGGGTAAATACCTAATTCTGCAATTTGACGAGACAACACGACGGTTGCATCTAAATGTGCGAAAGTTGTAGCAGGTGACGGATCTGTTAAATCATCTGCAGGCACATATACTGCTTGAACAGATGTGATGGAACCTTTCTTTGTAGAGGTAATACGTTCTTGTAACTAACCCATTTCTTGTGCCAATGTTGGCTGGTAACCTACAGCTGACGGCATACGTCCCAGCAAAGCAGATACCTCTACACCGGCCAACGTGTATCGGTAGATGTTATCGACGAATAGCAATACGTCCCGCCCCTCATCACGGAAGCTTTCTGCCAAGGTCAACCCTGTGCTGGCTACCCTCAATCGATTCCCCGGCGGTTCATTCATTTGTCCATAAACAAGCGATACCTTGTCTAAGACATTGGACTCTTTCATTTCATGATAAAAGTCATTGCCCTCTCGCGTTCGCTCACCTACGCCCGTAAAAACAGAATAACCACTGTGTTCAATGGCAATGTTACGAATCAGCTCCAACATGTTTACTGTCTTCCCAACACCAGCGCCACCAAATAAACCAACCTTACCCCCCTTTGCAAAGGGACACAGCAAATCAATCACTTTGATACCTGTTTCCAACAATTCTGTGCTCGGCTTTAACTCGGTATACTCTGGGGGTTTTCGATGAATGGATGCCATTGATTCTGATTCAATGGGACCCGCTTCATCAATCGGCCGCCCTAATACATCCATGATGCGTCCAAGCGTCTTCTCCCCCACCGGCACTTGAATGGGTTGACCCGTATTTGTCACAGGTAAACCTCGCTTTAAACCATCTGTAACACCCATGGCAATGCATCGCACCACACCATCACCTAACTGCTGCTCTACTTCCAACACTAAACCTTCATCTGTTTTCAATGCATCATATATTTTAGGCACATGTTCTGCTGTGAAGGCACAATCCACAACTGCACCAATAATCTGTATGATTGAACCTATTTGCTTAGACACTGTCTCAACTGTACTCATAGTTTAACTCCTCTACTTAAACGGCTTCTGCACCAGCAACAATTTCTGATAGTTCTTGTGTAATTGAAGCTTGGCGCACTTTATTATAAGCCAAGCGCAGCGCATCAATGATTTCGCCTGCATTGTCTGTTGCATTTTTCATGGCCATCATACGAGCAGCCTGCTCACAGGCAATATTCTCGATCATTGCCTGATATACCTCACACTCGATATAACGATTGAGCAACGTATCCATCACCTCTTTTGCATCAGGTTCATATAAATAATCCCAATGCGTCGGAACATGATCTAACTTCGCAGGCAACAACGGCAAAAGCTGTAAAATTCTGGGCTTCTGCACCATGGTGTTGACGTGAAGATTGCTGGCTAAAAACACACGATCGATTGTCCCGGCATGGTACGCTTGTAATAATACGTTCACCACACCCACAACATCTGACACACTCGGGGTATCACCTAGATGATCTGCATGTGCTAACACGCTGAATTGATGTCGTCTAAAAAAACTAACCGCTTTATGTCCTAGCAAGCAGGTTTCAATGTCAACTGATTGTGACTGCCAACGCTTCATGCTCTGCAAAGTCTCTTTAAACAAAGTGGTATTCAATCCACCACATAAACCTCGATCTGTAGAAATAACAATGTATCCAACACGCTTTGGAGCACGTTCTTCTAAGAAAGGGTGTTGATATTCACTGTTACAATGCGCCATATGCCCAATCACTGACAACATCTTCTCAGCATATGGCCGAGAGGCTGCCATACGTTGCTGCGTTTTATTCAGTTTACTGGCAGCCACCATCTCTAAAGCCGAGGTAACTTTACGCGTCTTACCTGTGCTATCAATGGTCGCCCTAATTTTAGCTGCTGCGGACATGATGTATTGTCCTCCTTTTCTTAAATTAACCCTGCACCAGAAGCATTAAAAGCGTCTATGGTTTTGGCCAAACTTTCCTTCACGGTGTCCGTTAATTTCGGAATCTCTAAAATACCATTCAGTAAGTCTTCATGTTGATCTTTCAAATAATCATGAAATGCAGCTTCATACGAAACAATCTGATTCAGCGGCACAGCATCTAAATAACCCTCTTCAACTAAAAACAAACTCGATGCCATCAACGGCACTGATAACGGATGATATTGGAGTTGCTTCATCATTTCAGTCACACGCTGTCCACGTTCAAGCTGTTTACGCGTGGCTGCATCTAAATCAGATGCAAACTGTGAAAATGCCTCGAGCTCCCGATATTGAGCCAAAGCTAACCGCATTCGCCCACCCAATTTTTTAATAATACCAGTTTGTGCAGCCCCTCCAACACGAGAAACCGATAAACCTGCATTAATTGCAGGTCGAATGCCTGAATTAAATAACTCAGTGTCTAAATAAATTTGACCATCTGTAATTGAAATCACATTCGTGGGCACAAAAGCAGACACATCTCCTGCTTGTGTTTCAATAATAGGAAGTGCTGTTAAAGAACCCGTCTTGCCCTTAACTTTTCCGCCAGTGAAATCACTTACATATTCTTCATTGACCCTAGCTGCTCTTTCTAACAGCCTAGAGTGTAAGTAAAATACATCCCCTGGATAAGCCTCTCTGCCTGGCGGTCTCCTCAATAAAAGGGACATCTGCCTGTAAGCCACAGCTTGTTTAGACAAATCATCATACACAATCAGGGCATCTTCACCCCTGTCTCTAAAGTACTCTCCCATCGAACAGGCAGAGAAGGGCGCTATGTACTGCATTGGTGCCGGGTCCGCAGCTGCTGCCGCTACCACAATCGTGTTTTCCATTGCCCCGTTCTGTTCTAATTTTCTAACAACTGCCGCTATAGTTGACTGTTTTTGGCCCACTGCCACATATATACATCTAATGCCTGTATCCCTTTGGTTTATGATTGCATCAATTCCTATCGCAGTCTTTCCTGTTTGCCTGTCGCCTATGATTAGCTCTCTTTGCCCCCTTCCTAGTGGCACCATACTGTCTATGGCTTTTATGCCTAGCTGAACTGGCTGGTCTACTGACTTTCTAGAGATTACTCCGGGCGCTACTTTTTCTACTGGCGATGTTTCTTTGGTTTCAATCTTTCCCTTACCGTCAACCGGGTTGCCAAGTGCATCAACCACCCTGCCCAATAACTCTTCTCCAACCGGAACCTCAAGGATTCTTCCTGTGCATTTTGCAGACTCACCTTCAGCCAAAAGCTTGTAGTCTCCTAAAATAACCACACCAACCGAATCTCTCTCTAAATTAAGCGCCATTCCCATGACACCCCCATCAAACTCTACCAACTCTCCGTTCATAACTTCAGCAAGCCCATGAATTCTGGCTATCCCGTCTG
>JAAZZZ010000057.1 GCA_014238985.1 Gammaproteobacteria bacterium | reverse complement strand
AAAAACGGTGTGTGCGGATTTGGCCAGCTTGATGAGAAAGCTGATTATACAGGATTAAAGTCCATAATATGATTGAACAGAGCAATATAGGTGCGATAATTGGTATCATCAAAGTGCCTGCTTTTAAACCCAACACTTGAGTAAAAAAATCTGAATAGATCGCAAAACCAAATGCGTTTGCGCCGATCGCAGCGGGTGCGATCATGGCCATGATAAGTGCTTGATATCCGATTTTTTTGAATCTTTCTGTCGCTGTAGATTCAATAGCTGCCTCATATATTTCAGAACTTTCATCTTCTGCTATCAAATGTTGCAATATTTGTGCTGCTCGATCCTTGTCTTTTTCTGTATGAATATTCAGAATATCAAGGATCTTGAAAATCTCAGAAGATGCTTGTTTTTCAGCATAATCAGATGGGTGTGTTGTAGGTCTAGAGTTTTGATTTTGCATTTTTATTGTCCTTTTTGAGGGTGTCGCTTTTATGCATGAATGCTTATCTATTCTTTACATTATAAGGGAGCAATATTAAGGAAATATTAATATAAAACATATTTTGATTAATGTTTTTTGTGTTTTCGTGGTTTTTTATTTAAATATATTTAATATTCGCGTTAAATTCGCGCGCTTTGGTCTTTTTCTTGTGTTTAAGTGTTTTTTGTTTATAATACGTCCGTATTTTAAAATGATAATGCAGGAGTTTTATACTGATGCCTCATGGTGACAGAGCGATCGTGAGTTTAGCGCTGGATGGTTCAGAGTCTAGCGATGAATCTGAAGCACAAGAAGATTCAAATGCACCCCATCAAGCAGATGCACCTCATCAAGGAGGGGAATTCTTAGGCTATCTAGCTTTTGGAGTTGTGGCTTATATTTCTCTCTATTACCTTGTTGCTGCTTGGATAGCATCGGTATTTGAGGATTTTCTAGTTCATGATGCTACTTCCCTGGCAATAGACAATGTAGCGGGATCAGTTAATCCTGCAGAATCATCTGCAGGATTAGATATCATGACGGCAGGGTATGCAGCGACTGTACGGGCTGTGGCTGCAGCATCTTTAATAGGATCAGAGCCTGAACCTGAACCAGAATCTGCGCTAGAGCCTGAACCTGAACCAGAAGATGAAGCAGCGAGCGGAGCACCAAACGCAGAGCCAGCACCAGCACCAGAACCAGCACCAGAAGATGAAGCAGCGGGCGGAGCACCAAACGCAGAGCCAGCAGCAGACGCAGCGTCAGAGGAAGAGCCAGCAGCAGTAGATACAGCATCAGCAGCAAGAACAGCAGAAGAAGCAGGCAGCGCACCAAACGCACCAGAGTCAGCAGCAGAACCAGAAGAGGATAGGAGATGTAACCCCTTCGCTTGTATAAGCAGTCTGCTGAAACACTGTTCACTGTTTAAATGCTGTAGGCGAGATGATGCTGATGAGCCATTAAGCGAGATGTTGCTTGCTGTTGATCGGAGTGGAGATGAAGCATCTACGCTCTAGCAAAGCGGTATCTGATCAAATATTAAAGAGATCAAGTGCATTGTGCTTCAGTTTGAATTGAAGTATCAGGCGCCCTTTTAAGGTTAGAGTCTGTTTGATACAGCCAGTTATATTTAAATGCGTATTTAAACTGTCTCTTAAGGTTTTCTTAAGTATTTGAGGGTATAATCCTTTTAATGAAGTTCATTATGTTTTTAATTAATACAAAATTTTAATCAGATTATTTAATAAAAAATAGGTTAATTATTATGAGGCAGCGTTCATCGCAGGAACCCAGTGGAAGCATCCTTACAGAAAGACTTGCAGATTCTGACAACGCACCACAGGAGAATCAGGAGATCATGGGACCAACTAGGCCCACTCTATTCAGAATAATGTCAGAAAGAGTAGTGAGCGCTTTGCATCCAGATTACTACCTTCCGGCGCAGAAAGATGCGCTTGTAGATAGATTAATGCGCGTATCTAAAATAGTCATAGGCATAGCAGGCATGGTAGGCGGCGTTCAATTAGCTTTGGCCCTTCAAGCAGGCACACTCACAGTGCCTGCTGCAATCACTGGAGTCATCACAGCGCTTAACGCGATTTGGGGCGCTCTTGTACCAATAGTGGGCGCATTAGCAGTGATAGCAGGGCTATTCGTAATCGATCGTGCAGTTGTCCCTCTCGTATCATTGACCTTGAAGTGGATTTTTAGAGGTCTTAAGGCTGCTGGTCAGTGTTGTGGTTTGTGCCTGGCGTCAAACGATATAAATCAAAATTTTAATTTTAACGACCCCGAGACTTGGCGCGCGGCTCTCGACGATCTCCCTGCAGGAAATCGTTATTATACATGCTCTATTCGTTCTG
This sequence comes from Gammaproteobacteria bacterium, assembly GCA_014238985.1. Classification (GTDB taxonomy): domain Bacteria; phylum Pseudomonadota; class Gammaproteobacteria; order Comchoanobacterales; family Comchoanobacteraceae; genus UBA729. Next base: position 3,496 of record JAAZZZ010000057.1, on the reverse strand, counting down.
CTAATCCTCCCAGAGGAGAAGCTGTTAGCTTTCCTTCACAAGGAAAAAGCACAGCAAGCCATGATGGTGGGTCGAAGTCTTCTCAAGGGTCCAGTCTTGGTGGGTGATGATGGGGGCAATACAGCGTGTGGAGCCAGGTCAAGCAGTCGCTGATCAAATACTAAAGAAATTAAGTGCATTGTGCTTCAATTTGAATTGAAGTATCAGGCGCCCTGTGAAAAGCATGAGGGCGGATTTAAAAGGCTATTTATATTTAAATATCTATTCATTAAGGTCTTCTTAAGTATTGGGGTGTATATTTAGTTTTTAGTACTTTAGTACTGATTTTTGACATACGTTGAACATAAATTTTTATTTTGATCTATGCTTGATCATAAGCGTGTAAATAAAGTCAGTCTAGAGATTTTAAGATTTTAATTACAAGGGTTTTAAAAAAATAAATTAGGAGAAAGGTCATGAAAAGAGAAGAAGTATTACCTACATTAGACCTAACATCCATCGCCACAGCTGCCTCACAGGATGAATCCTTATCTGGCCCTGATCAAAAAGCATGGAAGCAGTTAAACAGCGCACTCGATGGCACCAGCTCTTTTTTTGAGCCTGCTCAGAGCGAGCAAGAGCATGAATCTGTAAGAGAGAGGGTTACTTTTGCTATTAAAGAAGCCATAACTGGCATTCCAGAGACGGCTTGGACAGCAAACTTAGCACAAACTTTGGTCAAGGAACTTGCCGACTCACATCTGACTTTGCTCTACCGAAATGAAGAAATCCTGATCCATACACTCACACAGATGCCCTCTGAGATCATGATCAAGATCCATTTAGAGCTGATGGAGATCATGATTGATCAAGACAAAGTCAGTGCTGTTGAGACTTTAATTAACCGAGCAGACTTAAGGGACCTGGATTGGAACGACTACAACACTGATCAAGCGCCTCGGCAGATGACGCCATTAACGCATGCAATCAAAAGAAACACACCACATAGCCGCAAAATAGCAAGGATTTTGATTGAACATGGCGGCGTCGATCTAAACCGCACCTTTGATGACTATGAGAGCTGTGTCGGCGGATACGCTAACGGTGTCAATCCACCTTTAGAGTACTGTGTGATAAACGGAAATCTAGAGACGCTGCAATTACTGATTAAAAAGGGTGCAACGCAGGGACTCACCGATCTGGTCACGAGGGTGATCAACGCTCCAGAAAGCTATCCATATCCTTCTGATGGCCAGAATCAAATGGCAGTCCTAAAGTATCTGAAAGAGAGGGGTTCTTCTATGAAGGCTAGCGAGAGTGGTATGGGAGGCGCAGCACCAGCAGCAGGTGGCGATTCTCCAGTTCGCGAAACAGAGGGCCTCATGGGAGGTGGTGGTGCTTCTAGTTCTCCGAGCCTCCCTCCTATGCAGCTTGAGGGCTCTGCTGAAATACACTCGGGTCGTGGTATGGGAGGCGTTTTTGTCGGCGTAGTAACGCTAGTCGCTGCAGCATTAGGTGTTCTAGCAGGAGTAGGCATTGGCCTAGGTGCAACGGGCTCTAATATTACTGGTTTGGCGACGCTCGGTACCTTTCTAGGTGGCGCTGGATTACCATACGTTCTGGTAGGTGGTATTATATTTGGTGTTCTAGGTCTAGTCGGCGCACGCATGGCAGGGCGTGCGCGTTCTGGTGATGATGCCCGCGCAGACACCAGCGCGTACGTGCCTTTGGTTGATCTTGGGCATAGTCCTGCTGAGGTGCGGTCAGCAACCCAGCCTCTTGTAAGCCCTAGCTCACCACAAGTAGCAGCACCATCCGGGCAGAGAGAGCGCGCCGAGGGTTCGCTGTCGCCGAGAGCCTCTCAAAGTCCCACTCCTGGTGGTGGTGAGAGTAAGTAGCATACTTGTGAGTTCAAGCTGATTGTGTGAGGCTGTCTGTTTTAAATTTCAAGCAGCCTCAACCACACTTTTTAATATGACGATAAAAGCTGCAGACACTGTCTGCAGCTTTTGTATTTAAGGGGGTGTATTTAAACAACAATGAGTCTCATGTGTGTTGAATTAAGGTTAATTTAAAAATGATGGTGTATCCTAAACTTTTATATTGAACATAAATTTTTATTTCAATCTATACTTACTTGTAGAGTGACTACAGGCAGTTTCTTAAATAAAAATTTTAATCACAACAATTTTAAAAACCTAAATTAGGAGAAAGATCATGCAAACAGAAGCACAAGTAGCACAAGAAAAGGTATATAGGACGGAGATTCTGACTGCTTATGATAGACGGAACAGCGTAGAAGAGGGGGGTGATTTTGGGTATATCCATTTCCGCTGTCTTTGTCTGGAAACGCTTGAGCTGCAGATTGATCAGCGTGAGAGAATTATAGAGGCTACAGAGGCAGCGCTAGCGTTAAAACTGAAAGAAATTAAAACTGATTCTACGATAAATGATCCGCAGCGGCTAAATGAGGCAATAGAACAGGCCACGCAAGAGAGTGGTATTAGCTTTTTGAAAACAAATCTAGCGAAAGTAAAAGCGCTGCATGCTCCTGTTAACGTCGAGACTGGAGAGGAGAGACAAGTGGTGCGTCAGCTGAGGTCAGTCCTCGGACCACCCCGGTCAGTCCTCGGAACACCCCAGGAAATAAGGGAGGCAATAGTTCAGGCCAGGCTGGAGTTTCGAAAAGCGGAGATGCTCGAGTTTCTAGCCCCTGCATACAATGATACGTCTGATGTTTTAAAAGATTGGATAAAGAAAAGCAGTCGTGAAGATGCAGCTGATGGGCGATCGAAATGGGGCGCTAAGTCGAAGCTAGCCGGAGTGGCTGTCATTTTATCCGGTCTTGGAGTGGTTGCTTCTGTGCTTGCTGTACAGTTTGCGGGCGTCGCCAGCATGAATAACATTGCGCTGGTCATTGCAAATGCGGGTATCCTCGCCGTGAATGCTGCTGCAGGTCTTGTAGGTGCGGGAACCGTGACTGCATTGACATCGATGACTACGGGTGGCGCTATCGCTGCCTTTTTTGGAGCAGCAGTCGCTTTAGTCATTGCATTACCATTGACTTATGTTCTTCTTTCTGGAGTTGCTAGTGGAGCGCGCAGGATGTGGAACGCGGCGGTAGCGGCGGTATTAGATTCTACGTCATCGTCTGTGGATGAAGCAAGTAATCTTCCTAATGCTAAATCTAAAGTAGAACCAGCAGCCCAAACTGTTGTCCGTCCGAGAGCTGCCACTGATCTCCATGATCGATCTGATGCTAGGGCCGGGGCCGCACGTACTGGCGACGTCAGCGAGATGCCTGAGCAGAAGCGTTCTACGCCCGGTGCCGGCGGCCGTGCTAGAGCTGATCGTGTTCTTGAGATGCGGCTAGAAAGCAGCCCTACTAGGGGACAACAAGCAGCACCACCACAACTCGAGCAGAGCGCCGAGGGTTCGCCGGCGCGGAGGTCTCAAAGTCCCAGTGCTGGTGGGTAAGTAGCATACTTGTGAGTTCAAGCTGATTGTGTGAGGCTGT
>JAAZZZ010000056.1 GCA_014238985.1 Gammaproteobacteria bacterium | reverse complement strand
ACCACCTTGGCGCCGCTCAAGCTTGCTTCAACCCTTTTCTGAACTTGATCTGTCAGGTGTTGAATTTTCTCTGTTGTCATCACAATATCATGCCCTATAAAACCCAGCATTCTAAAATAAAACCCTCAAAATGTCATCTATTATTAATAGATGCCTGGTGTAAACACTTTCACCCGCATTGAAATGTAATTGAACCCCATCGATTCATCCATCAAGATCAGTAGCGTCTAAATCAAGTTGCAGCGATCTTCCAAACTTGACATACTGAAACTGTTCATTCAAACAAGGCCGCATCATGGGCACTGTCCTCGTCCTATACTACAGCCGTTCTGGAAATTGTGAGCACATGGCAAATCTAGTCTGTCGCGGCGTTGAATCTGTTCAAGGCATGACGGCGCAACCCCGTACAGTCCCACCGCTTAAACCCTGCAATGACCCCACCTATGAAGACATTCCACAATCAGGCGCACCGTACGCAACACTCGATGATCTTAAACATGCAGATGGCCTCTGTCTTGGTGCCCCCACACATTTCGGGAACATGCCCGCGCCCATGAAAGCCTTTTGGGATAGCACCACTGGATTATGGCTTTCAGGCGCATTGGCACACAAAGCAGCCGGCGTCTTCACCTCAACAAGTAGCTTGCATGGAGGCCAAGAAACCACGCTGATCAGCATGATGCTGCCCTTGCTGCATCATGGCATGATGATCCTCGGCCTGCCTTATACTGAATCAGCTTTAATGACCACAGAAAGTGGCGGCACCCCCTATGGCCCCACACATGTTGCCGGCCCTCAAAGTGATTTAGCCATCACTGAAGCCGAAAAAACACTCTGTATGGCCTTGGGCAAACGCGTTGCAAGCGTGACTCAAAAAATGGCCGTATAATCCATCAATTTTACGAAAATAAAATGAAGTAGATCATGCTGAGACCTTGGGCCTTATACTGTACTGCGAAGACTCGCCTAACTGCTTCAAAATTTCGGCATACAGTTGCTTAGGTGGTAACACCGTAGACCCACTCAACATTTGATCTGCATTGACAGTGCTATGATATTCATCATAAATTGCTTCGGCCAAAGGGTCTCCTTGACGCGCCCCCCAAAGATGAGCCCCCAAACCAAGGACTCCGATCAATCCAATGACACCACATGCAATAGACAACATCGGTAACGCCTGCCACTCTAAAATAGATAAAACAGCACATCCCACTAAAAAACACACACCGAATATAATTTCTGATCCAATACTGAACATGGACCGAGCCTGTTGCACCGACATGAAAGATTGAGGCTGATATCGAGACTGTAAGGTATCAACATGATCAACCCAACCCCATTGTGATGAAGGGATCACAAAAGTTTGTTTCAGCTCTAAGGGCTGTTGATCTTTTGACCTACTCAAAACAAATACACGCAACCAATCCCATGGCTTCAACACTGCATGATCGCCCTGCGATGACTCTAAAGATTTGATATGCTCAATATACGCGTAAGCATCTTGATGGAAAAAAACCAGGAACACCGACTGTTGTTGAGGTGAAAGATTTTGATACACCCCTTGAAACACTGCCAATGAATCCTCATCAATACTGTCTGTTGGCGCAAGGATCCGAAACAAATCATTTAATGCACACAAAATACTGATAAATCGTATTTCATAGACTTGATGATAACGCTGTTCTGCTACATGAAATTTTGCTGTAGCCTCTGTAAATTCAGATTCTTTCTGTTTCAACCCTTGATTTTTAATCCGGCTAAAGTCCTTTTCTCTATCTGGTGAAACGTTATAGAGCGTACATACTGGCTGAAGTTTTTCCTCTGCTGTGTGTTTTCGATGTGCCCATTTTGCTAAATCAAGCATCAGATCGAAATGCGAATCTACACCCTCTTTTGAAACAGATTTCACCTTAACATCCATCGCTTTCATCTTAGATACCAGCGCACAGATAGCCAAAGGCTCAATACTATCAGGCAACTGCAAAAAGGCATCTGGAGATAAAGATTCAATCAAAGTATTGGGAGGCATGCAATCACCCATCAACATCACAAGCCGATCCAACACAGAATAAATCTGTACACGCAAAATTGAATCTTTTATGCCTTTTTGAAACACTTGATCTAAATCACTTTTCATCGATATTCCTCACAAAAATTCTCATGATCATCTCACCTCAGGACGTGCTGCTTGAAGTGTCGAATCTTGTTTAAATGGCCTCAAAAAATGATCGCCCATCCCCTTCAAAGGCGGTAATTTTACACGCCTATTTCCAGTGTGCTCCAAAGTGACAGCTGTGACAGGCGCTTCTGAAAAAGCAGCAACCTTATCACGACACACTTGAATCTGCTCTAACACTTCATCAGGCTTTCGACACCATCGATTCTCGTCTAATGTCCATTTTTGCTCATGCAAATATTGTGGCACTGTACCGTACTGTGATTGCAGTGTTTGTTTACATAACTGAACATACAAATAACCTGCATAGATGAAACAGGGTAACACGCCCAATAAAATCACTTCTAAAGTGTGTGGAAAACTCCACGCCATCAAAAAGACACAAACACCTAAAACTAAGAAATCTATAATACTCTCACCCACTGAGCTGTCCCAAGCAGCGCTTGAAAGCTGAACTGACCCTAATTGTTTCAGATAATTTGGAAACCGTGGAAACGGCAAATGGGCTTTCTCTTGAACCTCTTGAAGTAATTCGCTATCTGAATAGATCACATTCAACACCTCAGAATCCTGTGCTGAGGCTGAATGAAAAAAGCGCCCAACAGATTGAATCAGCATTGCGACCAGCGGCACAACCAAAACTGCCGTAAAAACCCCTGCCAGAACAGCTGCTATAACTGGATTCGCAAGAAAAACAGGCACAGTAGGCAATGTGTTAAACAGTAATGTATTCAATATAGGCATCATCAAAAGATGATGCGTCCCTACACCCACTAAACATCCAATGCACAACATGCTCATGATCAATATTCGATGTCGCTGACACTTATCCATGAAGCGTCTAAACAGACTCTGGGGTGCATCCACCTTGGTCAAGTCATCATGAACATAGCTTACGACTGGGCCCCGAGGAACATGAATATTCACATCAAGCTTTTCACTGTGAGCAGACACCTGGATACCCGATTGCTTCAAGGAATGCTGTTCAGACAACACAATCGATTGATGCTGTGTTATCACGTCCGCTTTCGCACCATCTATCACATCATTGACTGCTAGAATATCTGCCACTGCTTCTGCTGAATCTTGAGATGAATCAATCACAATCGTACGTTCCCTAGCAAACCTTGCAGACAAGCAGCCCATCAATGTGCTTACAAGGCCTGTATTGCCCTTCATCTTCAATGTCACGTTATTCGGCAACAATTTAAGTGCAGATGCAGTTAACTTAAATCCACTCACAGCTCGACCCTTGCCATCCAAGATGACACGGTGCATCTGAGCACCTATATTCCATTTGTGCAAAGCATATGATTCAGAAGATTGAGCCATATTTTTTTGATAAAATTGATCCACACCATAAGGCGTTAAATCACCCGGCAACATATACGAAAGAATTACTGTGCGCGCTTCTTCAGGCAAAACAGAAATGGGTGTACTACGAATTCTATTGATAGATTCTATTTTTTGCTCATAAAATGCCTGACTGGTTTTAAAACCTTTTGGTAAAACAGCTAGATCCTTTAGAGAGTTTAGATCATTGATTGACAGATACTTTTCATTAGATACGTCAAATTTTCCCAAATCTGCCCAATACAGCGCATCAAGAAAAGATTTTCCCAATGCCATCTTTTGCATTTTCCAAGTAGATTCGGGCATCTGTTGATTAGCCAATGCTAATGCAGTCAGCACTTCTGTCCGCATCTGCTCAGACGCTTCATTTCCTTCATCTACCCCGTCTATACCAGGGTACAATACTCTACAGCAGTCAGCATCAGAGTACAAAAACCTAACATGTATCACAGATGAGGCATCTGAAACTTCAAAAATCGAGTAGCACAACTCACTGAACATATGATAATTTAATCTGACCATTCCAACAGCAGCAGAAAATGGCAATTCATCCGAGTTTACATCCAAATATTCTTTCAAAGATCCAAAAATAAAATTGTTAACAGAATCATCCGGCATGCTGTTGAGTTTAACGATATCATCTCCCTTAAGCATACGAACATAAACACACCATAATTCAAGTTTCTTAAGATTATCTTGATGAACCTGAGGAGACTGCTGCCACCCAGCATATAAATCTGAAATTACACATTCTATAGTTCTAAAATCAGCATCTGGAACGCCCATTTTTTTATGAGACACACGCCATTTTTGTACCTCACTTTGAACCCAAGCCGAAACTTGAGCATAAGAAAGCTGCTTGCTCCCTTCTCTTTCTTCGACAGGCGCACCATTTTCTACCCATATATGTTCATAGCCTAACAAGTCCAAGTACTCTAAATCAGTGGAAGTTAAACGCTGCCCTACAGCATAATGAACAGGCACCACACAATCCAATTCCTCCTGCAAGACAGCACCTAGAATCTCAGGATCATCAACGCACAGATGCACCTTTCCAAACTCATTGTGAAACACTAAAAGTTCTGAGATTACAGACACAGACGATTGAAACAACACTTGATGCGATGGGGTGATTATCGTCAAAACTTCAACTGTAACATTTTTGGTGTCATGAATCGCTTCCGTTAATTTCACAGCCCCAGATAATCGTGTCATCAAGGCATCACATTCAGATACATTTAAAGGAAATTCTCCTTCAAACATTTTTAAATTTAAGACTGAAGCTGGCTTGTCTACAGCAAAGCAATTTGGCAAAGATTCATATAACTGATAAGAAGGCGTCTCCTTAATCTTTTCAAGCATCGTATCAATCGACTGACTGAACATAAAATCTTGCATGAATTGAAGCACTTGAATTCTCAACCCCATCCAACGCATGATCGAAAACACCCTTTTAAAAGAATCCGCTGAAAATTTTCGATATAAAAGATTACATTCATCTTGCGTGCAATCATGATGTAATTTTGCAGAAATTTGACAGAATGTCTCTCTCACCACTTCTTTTCGATATTTACATGAAAAATATGAATTCTGAGATAATTCAGCCAATAATCGAGCATACCCTGCACGCTTCAAATCCGCTGAAGATTCAACCGTATTTAAGGATATACGCACTTTATCTATTTCAGACACCATCCCTGTTTTCTTTAATTCAGAAACCGTATAACCTGCACCCTCTAATGCTTGAAATGAAAGGTCAAGCGCCAATAATTGCGGAACGGTATAACCTACACGCTCCAAACGGGCTTTAGATGCACCTGAATCTAATAATTTTTTAAAACCCTTTTTCAAGGCAGCAATGCTATATCCTGATTGCTTCAGCCCTTCAAGTGAAAGGCCTGCTTCCAATAATTGCTCAATAGAATATCCTGATCGTTTGAGATCAGCAGGATTCGGCAAAATAGCCTCATTCATATTCATTAAATGTTCTATGTACACTAATAAAGATTGGAGATGACTGCAGCTTAAACCTGAAGTAGCGTCTGATTTTAATAGAGACACAATTTTCTCAGACAAAAGATGTACGGCACCTAAAGATAATTCAAAATCTGTCGAATTATGTGGCATGACTTCCCTCCTTGGAATGTCAATCATCCTATGGCCACTCAACGTGCTCACACGAAAAGGCCAAATCTTGACTTTTGCATTACAGGGAAGGGAAAAATGGCATCTTGCCGTCATTGCTTGTTTCTTCCCTGAACTCACGCAATAGACTCAAGACATGGGCAGATTGTATCTGATATTACAAGATTTGTCAAGTATGGCG
>JAAZZZ010000055.1 GCA_014238985.1 Gammaproteobacteria bacterium | reverse complement strand
TGTATACACCGCTGTAAATCCAGGAGATTTGAGTGTTGAGCCCGTGATTTTAAAGACAGCTATTTTATTACAATCAATGAGTGCAGTGACTTGATCATACACAGCATGGCTCATTTGGCTCGCAATGGTGCGTTTCCAAATGAGGGTGTAGAGTTTTAACGCATCAGGTTCAAGGATGCTTTTGAGCGCATCGGGTGTACGTGAGGCTTCAGTGGGGCGAATAGCTTCGTGGGCCTCTTGTGCATTTTTAGCTTTACGCTTATGAACACGGGGTTTTTCAGGTAACGCTTCTGATCCATAGGTTTTTTTAATCAGTGTTCGAATGTCTTGAATGGCTTCTTCAGCGAGATGTACAGAATCTGTACGCATATAGGTGATGAGCCCCACAGTGTCCGTGCCAATATCGACACCCTCGTAAAGTGTTTGTGCTGTACGCATGGTGCGTGTGGTGGTGAAGCCGAGTTTACGTGCAGCTTCTTGTTGTAGGGTTGAGGTCATAAAGGGTGCGGCAGGATTTTTCTTGCGTTCGCTGCGTTTAACCTCTGTCACAACACCTTGGCCTTGAGCGGCATCTAAAATAGTGTTTTTAACCGTTAGGGCCTGTGGTTCATCTGTGATTGAAAACTGTGTTTGTTTTTCATCTTGATAAAGGTGTAGGTGTGTCTCAAGAGCGGTTTTTTCTTGAAGAAAGTGCCCAAGAATGGTCCAGTATTCTTGCGCCTCAAAAGCCTGAATGGCTTTTTCCCGCTCAACAATCATGTGCAGGGCAGGGCTTTGTACGCGTCCTGCAGACAAGCCGCGTCGAATTTTCTTCCACAGCAAGGGCGAGAGGTTAAACCCCACTAAATAATCTAAAGCACGGCGTGCTTGTTGTGCATCAATCAAGTGCATAGATAAATCACGCGGATTTTTGAGAGCTTCTTGAATGGCATGTCGGGTGATTTGATGAAACACCACGCGTTGAACTTTTAAGTTTTTGGGGCATTTTTTTTCTGATTTAAGCCATTCTAGGACATGCCAAGCAATGGCTTCACCTTCACGGTCGGGGTCAGTTGCAAGCAAGAGCGTATCTGCTTTTTTGATTGCCTTGGCGATTGCCGTGAGGTATTTCTGGCTTTGCTCGAGTGTTTGATAGTGCATTTTAAAGTCATTGTCAGTTTCAACTGCACCTGTTTTAGGGACTAAATCACGGACATGCCCACAAGAGGCCAACACTTGATAGCCTGTACCCATATGCTTTTTCACGGTTTTGCATTTTGCAGGTGATTCAACGATTACCAGTGTTGATTGTGTCATACGCTGTCCTTAAATCAATGGTGTTAGGCTCAATGATTTGGCAAATATACCGCGATCGAATTAAAAAGAAAAGAGAATAAGAAGGATGTTTGTCGAGGTTTCATGGAGTGTTGGTTTTGCTGTCGGGAGGGGGTTGCTGAGGCTTCCTTCTTTCCGCTGTGGTGGGCATCAAGCCAGCTGCCATTTTGCTGAAAGTGCCTGCCCCTTTGCCTAAAGCGCCTGCCCCTTTGCCTAAAGCGCCTGCCCCTTTGCCTAAAGCGTCTGCCCCTTTGCCTAAAGCGCCTGCCCCTTTGCCTAAAGCGCCTGCCCCTTTTTTGCCTAAAGCGCTCGCCTTGCGTAAAGCGCCCGTCCCTACTTTTTTTACCCCTTTGCTTAAAGCGTCTGCCCTTGCTGCTGTACAGGGTGATTGTAAAACGCTTATTACTGTTGTCCCTGCTGCTTTTGCTTTGTCTTTGATTGTTGTATTTAATGTTGTTTCAATCGAAGCAACTGCTTGTTGTAATATAGCCTGAATGGACGCATCAAAATCGCTTTCTTCAATGGATGTTTTTACATCTGAGATTTTCGTTTTAAAGGAATCTAATGTTGCCAGATCTAATTGCTGGGGGAATAAGGTATGCGCTTGAAATTCTTGATCTAATGTATTGAGAGCTTTTAGAATACCGACTTGATTTAATAAAAGCGTTTTTTGACTAGAATTAACAATGCCTGGGGATTCAAATGATTTTGATTGTTTTTGTGTAGGCGGTACTGTTCCGCCTGTAATTAATACTTCAGTTCTAGAACATCTTTTTTCTATTACATCAGCCTGAATGGGGGATGCATTAAATAATGTCGCTATATTCTTTAAGTTGTGTTCAGTCTGATCAATCAAATCTTGCTGCGTAGTATCAAATAGATTCACTTGATCGTGCATCAATGTAAAATGATCAGCTGGGCCCTCATCGCCAGTCGTATTGATAGATGCAACCGTGTTGAATGCTCTTATCAAATCCTGCTGTGTATAGGCTGTTTTGCTGAATATCTGTTCCAGCACTGTTTGCACTTCTTCTGTGTGAATTTTAAAAAGCCTGGCGAATCCAGCTCTTCGTTGATTGGGGTCTAATGGTGTCCTGCGATTAATAACAGATACTCTGTCTAATAATCGAAATAGCTGTGTGCCAAGTGCTTCTTTCGAGGCATCGTCCTCTGCAGCGCCTTCAAGCGTATTATGAAAAGCGTTGATATCATCCAATAGTGCGGTATTTGCAGCCTCTTTTAGCTGTGCTCTCTCGACCGAAGAGGGGCTTTTTGCTGTTAGGGGGTTTTCTGAATCCTCTGAATACTGGGATGCCGCTTGTGCTGTTGCATCTGAAGTCAAAGTATTACGATGTGGAGCAGCAGCAATATGTCTGTTCGATTCCCCTAGAAGTGTCTTGATTGTCGACCTCAGAGTTGTCTGCAATTCAACGGGTGTGTTTAAGGCAGCTTTTTCTGAAATGTTAAAAAGATTGATGTATAGATTGATTGTTTGTTGAGCGCCTAATTCTGTTAAATCAACATGAGACAGTTCATCTAATAATAACTGTAGTTGCTCTTGATGTTCTCCTGCCTGTTGAGATGCTCTGGAGCCATCTTGCTGTTTCATCTCACCAAAATTCGAGTGAGTAGATTTAATCTCATCAGCAAAGGTTGAGATTTTGAGAAGTAGTGCTGTTTGCTTGAGTGGGTCTGTCATAACTGGCAGAAGGGGTTGTTTTGCTTCAGGCGCAGTGGTTACTGCTCCTTCCGCTAGAGCTTTAGGCGTAGTTTTTGCTGATGCTTCTGCCAGATCTGTAGGCGCATTGGGTACTGCTCTTTCCGCTACAGTTTTAGGCGCAGCTTTTGCTGATGCAGGCATAGAACTTTTTCGTGCAAGCAGAGCGAAGATGCTGGCCAACACAATCGTTGCGGATATAGCGACTGCTGATAGGGCGACTGCTGATATAGTGGTGCCTAAGAGTGGAATGGATATAGAAGGTGGTGCAAATATCAAGATTGAAGTGCTGGAGATTGCTGCAATACACAATCCTATCAAAAAGGCACCAGCATAAATTTTACGATTGAATAACTTGTGTTTTTGAATCTTAGATTCTGGCTGCTGGCTGAGTTCGGAAGGAGGGTCTCTTAGCATGTCTATACCTTTTTTTATGCTTATAATGGTCTAAGTATAGTTGACATGTCGATTTCATGTTGATGTAAGTCATATTTTTTTAATCAATATAGTCTTTAAAAGATTTGATTTTATGCGTTTTAACGCACACTGATGAGTGCTTTTTGTCTTTCTACATTTTTGCTTAAGGTGTCGCTTAATATAATCGAATCCAGCCGCTTTTAAAGGGTTGAATGTAGCCTTTGAGGGTCAATTGAGTGAGGGCAGATAGAAGATGAGATGTGTGTAGTTGGGTTCGATGGATTAAGGTTGAAAAATCAGTCATTGTAAAATCAACCGCTTGTAATACAGGGTGTGTTTCAGGTTGAATTTGAGCGAATGGACAGGGTGCGTTGGGTAAATCAAATAAAGCTAGAATATCCTGTATCGAGGTGATGCAAGCTGCGCCTTGTTGAATGAGGTGTAGACAGCCTTCTGAAAGGTCGTGACGCATTGAGCCTGGAATGGCCATGACAGTGCGATTTTGTTCCAATGCTTGGTAGGCGGTGATCATTGAACCGCTGGCGCGGCGCGCTTCAACGATGAGCGTGCCTAAACTGACGCCACTGATTAACCGATTTCTACGTGGAAAGTGGTAAGGCTTAGGTGTTGTGTAAGGCGGTATTTCACTGATAAGTGCGCCGCGTTGCATAATGCGCTGTGCAAGGCAGCGGTGTTTTTGAGGGGTGATGTGTTGAAGGCCTGCTGGCATGATGGCGACAGATGTCCCCTGGCGTTCACATACAGCGTGATGTGTTGCCGCATCAATGCCTGCAGCTAAACCACTGACCAGTGTGAATCCATATTCAGACAGTGCATGGGCAAAGTGTTGTGTCATGTCTTTGCCTAAGGGGGAGGCGGCGCGTGCGCCGACCATGGCTAGAGGTGCCTGTTTAAGGCAGGTGATGTCTCCCATCACATAGAGCAGCGCAGGTGGCACTGAGATATACCTTAATAACGGTGGGTAATCATTATGATGAAAAGGGATGCAGTGATGATGTGGGTGTTGTGTTGCCCACTCGAGGTCGGTTTGAAGGGCAGGTCTTAATTGATTGAGCTTTGTTTGAGATATGTGCGGGACAGTGTTGTTTTTTAAGTGATCGGATAACTGTTGTACTGTGCTGATGCGATGGTGTTGACAATTGTGATGCAATGCTTGCCAATGCGCTAAACGATTAAACAGTAGATATAAACACAACTCCATAGGCCACTCGCAATAACAGCAGTGCTGATACTGTAATGCCCTTTAAAGCTAGACAGCTATACCGTAATTAGGCGGGGGGTTAATCAGGTGAAACGATTGCAACCCAGTGTGTCTGCTTATGGCAAAGATGCAATGAATCCTGACTGTGTATGATCTCAACTTTAAAATCGGCTTCGATTTCTACGTGCTTGTTGAGCTCTACGTGCTTGTTGAGCTCTAAGTGCTTGTTGAGCGCTCAACTGGTCAGTGGAGGCTGTAGGAGGCTGTTGAGGCGCCTTAAAGGTGGTGGTGAGTGTTCTTGCAGGTAGAGCTCCTTCCCTTGCAGTTTGGGTGCGAGTGGTCGTGCTAGAGGGGGATTTAATCTGATCAATGCATTTTTGAATATCCTCTAAAAGGATTTTTTTTGCTTCTGCGTTTAACTCATTGCCCTCTGCTGATTCTTCTGGGTTGTTATCTAGGATGAGCGGAGACAGTATAGAGTGGAGTTGCTCAAGGCGAGGGAGTGTGGCTTGTGCTTGGGTTATTGTTTGCTGCTCTAATAAATCATGATGGCAGCTAGCGAATTCATTATGAATGTGCTCTAATATTTTGATTGGCGTAATATCCTGCTGCTGATAGTCTCGTGCTTCTATCCTTTGCCCTGTTGTATAGTCAGGATTTGAACGATCAATGATGAAGCAACGCTGAGGCGTGTATCCTTGAGGGATCGTGATGGTTCTACTAATGCTTTTTTCAGCGTAAACTGTTCGGACATAATCAGAAAACACCTCTAAATCACCGTTCTCTGTGCGGCATTCTACAACCATATAAAAAGGTCCGGATAATCCATGAACATACCCCATTAATTCTTCAAATTGATCCAGACTTTGATCATAATCTGTTTTTTTAACATGATACATCCCAGGTGTTCCATCGCTGCGGCGGCCGACCGCCTTGCAAGGCACATAGGTTGCTCGAGTTCCGCTTGTTTCAGAGAGGGTGTCTTGTAACGCTGCACCTACCTCGAGACCAATGGCAATTGAAAATAATTGAACAGCATTACAATCATATCCCTTGCTCATAGCTGTAAACAAATCTTGTTTTGCCGCTTGTGCATTAGGTGGTGTATAGCCTATCTTAGCAGCTATTAATCGATTGGTTCCTTGGGCATAGTGATCGTTAAATTCACCATCTGAGAGCATAAATACTTTAGTATTTTCAGCATCTTTTTGGGGCTCAAAGTCCCGATTGTTCTTCGTTCTAAAAAATTTCTT
>JAAZZZ010000054.1 GCA_014238985.1 Gammaproteobacteria bacterium | reverse complement strand
GATCAAAGTTTCGCAGGTTTGAAGGGTAAAGGTGCGTTTGCTTTGTCCTTTATAATGGGTGCGAGAGACAATTTCTTGACCCACATAACAGCCTTTTTCAAAACTGACAGCGGGCATGTTTTGCAGTATCACCTCAGGTAAAGACAGCATGTGTGGGGTGTATTGGTCTGTGGTTTCAGGTTGAATGATGGGCAGTCTTTGGGCAAGTTCTGTATAATGCCAATCTTGCGCTGCGCTAAGGTCGTGGGTGGTTTCACTTGAAAGGCAGAGTGCATATGTTGCGCTTAGATCTTTCAATGCGTGATCCGGGGCAGTCTCTATTGTGCAGAGGGTAGGATTTTTGCCCAAAGTGGCAGATACGCCTGAAAGCTGTGCGCTGCGTTGCAGCCGTGGGTGCAGGGACTGGATCAAGCCTTGATGCATGATCAGATCATACGTTTGTAGGTTTTCGCAATACAGGTAGCCGGTGGCCAATGCACGTCCCTTATGGTTGCAGTATCCAAAAAAACACCAACGTTGAGGGGGCAGTGTGAGAAGATCACATGTCAGCTGGCCTTGTAAGAAGGTCTGTGCTTGATCGCCTTCAAAATGCACAGTCGCGTAACGGTTTAATATGGATATAACCTGCATGTTGTATGGCCTGAGTATCATGAACATGCTATTGTGTCTTAGATTTAAGATAAAGTCTAATCAACCAAAGGGTTAAGGTGAACCATGCCAGATCCTGTGATACGCGCTTTTAAAGCCGCTGCACACAGCTATGACCGCTATGCCTTCATTCAGTCAGAGATCAGGGCGCGCTTGATGGAGCGCCTGACCTATCTATCACAGACCCCCGCGCGTGTGTTGGATGTGGGCTGTGGAACAGGGCACCTCATGTCGTCCATTCAAAAACAGTGGCCACAGGCCGCAGTGATGGGGGTCGATGCAGCGTATACAATGTGTCAGCAGGGTCATGGTCTGAATATGATATGTGCGGATGCGCGTGCTTTGCCTTGGCCAGATCACACCATGGATGTGGTGATTTCGAACTGTTTGATTCAGTGGTTTATCAATGATTTGCCCGATGTTTTAAATGAAATGCTGCGGGTGCTCAAGCCGGGTGGTGTGATGTTGCTCAGTACCTTTGGGCCCGATACCCTTCAAGAAGTACGACACGCCTGGTCTCAGGTAGATGCCTTTGAACATGTTAACGCATTTTCAGACATGCATCAGTTGGGTGATGTCGTACGCAGTATGGGTTTTCATGATGTGGTGATGGACCGTTGGCCGGTGACACTTGAAATGCATTCAGCACATCAAGTGTTGGAAGACATTAAGGGCGTGGGGGCACAGGTGATCTTGAGTGAAAACGCACCCAGAGGACTGACGACGCCTCGAAAACTTAAACGGTTTATCACAGCCTATGAGGCTGATTTTAGCTTGGATTCAGGTGGGGTCAATGTTACGTATGAAGTTGTGTTTGGTCAGGCTTGGAAGCCGTTAACGTCATCTGAAGATGTGCCTTTAGAGGCCATTGAGCGGCCCAGTCAGCGTGCATGAGGTGTGCGGCAAAGCGGTTTAAGCGTGTTGTTGCACGTTGCATTGAGTCAGAATATCACAAGGTAAAAGCGACCAGAAAATAAAACGTATTAAGCATCAGTGGTGGTGTTGAGCGCTTTCTTAGCGCAGTGAGGGCTGTATTCAATATCGTGTGTAACAGGCTCCTAATGGGTGCGTTGCTGAATGGCCTCAATACATTGAGATAAGGCACGATGATGTGGGTGTGACTGAATGGCTTGAAGGGCCGCTTCATAGTGTGTTTTGGGGGAAGGTGAGCGGGTGTCCTGGTCGAAGGCATCATCTTGGTGCTGATAGGCCAGGCCTAGGTGGTATGCGCAGGTTGTTAAGGGTTTGTACACAGTCTCAGAATTTCCCATCAGTGCAGTGGGGGCACATAGGCAGGCCTGAAAGAGGGCGCCTGTTTTCAGTTCATATTGATGCTGTTGTGCTTGTTTTGTATTTGCAGGGGCATGTAAATCTAAATATTGTCCTGCAACCATGCCGTTGGGGCCCACGGCACGTGCAAGGTGTTGAATCAATTTGAGTGTGATATGTGGATCGCGTTGTGTGTGATGTGTCAATACTTCAAAGGCCATGCTTTGTAGTGCATCGCCCACTAAAATAGCTGTGGCTTCTGTAAAGGCGATGTGGCAGCTGGGTTGATTGCGGCGTAGGGCATCATCATCCATGGCGGGTAGGTCATCGTGAACCAAGCTGTAGCTGTGTAATAATTCAATGGCCATGGCCAGGTCGCGGACGTGTTCAATGGGCAGATGACAGAACTGCGCGCTGGCATAGACCAGTTGTGCCCTAAAGCGTTTCCCACCTTTGAGCACACTGTATTTGAGTGCGGTTTTAAGTGTGTTGGGCGTATGTTGTGTGAGGGCATCGATCTGTGTTTCAAAGTCTGTCTCGAAATGATGAATGGCTTGAGTATTCCAGGGTATTTCAGTGGTTGGCATGATCTGCGTCATCGAGCACCAAAGGGGTGGTTTGAGCCTCGTGCGTGAGTTGTTCAATGGTGTGCTCTGCTTCTTTGAGTGTTTTTTGACAGCTTTGAATGAGCTGCATGCCTGTTTGAAAAGTTTTGAGGGCTTCTTCCAGGGGGAGCGTGGGTTGCTCAAGGGTGTGTACCAGTTGGTCTAATTCAGACAAACGTGCTTCAAAGGTGGGGTTTTTTTTTGAGGACATGTTAGGGCCTGCTTCAATTTAAGTATCTTGATGCTAGCTTATTTCTTTGAGAATGAAAAGTGTGGCGGTTGCAGGCTGAATGGATGCAGTGCTCGTTGTGTTAAAAACGTGCTCAAAACGCGCATTGATGCCTAATAAAATCATAGGGCATCTGTCATGATTGAAGGTTCACGTGCATTCAGGTGAGAAGCTTGATGTAAATCATGCAGTGATGCTATAGTGATCGCATGAATTTGATGGGGAGTCGGGGAGATGGGGGAAGGTCAGAAATCGTCCTTTATTGATGTGGTACGTGAAGCAAATATGGCTGCTTTACGACCCGTGTCAACGGAGGATGTGCAAAGGGTGCAAGACATGCGCCCCTATCTTGAGTTGATGGCAGTTGATCTTGAAGGGCAGCCTCATCATATTGCAGATGTCGATGCGCTCCCTGAGCATGCATTGGATACAGCTGCATATGGGGTGCCTACGTATATTGGCATTGTCTATGAGTGGAATATTCAATATTGGCCAGGGGCCAGTACTTGGCCCTCTATCTTATCTGCATCGCCAGGGTCTCAGGTCTATTATGGCAATCAGCCTATTTTTAATGAAGCGGTTCAGCCTGTAGGGACCCTCAAAGGTCAATCATTTGAAGTGGCTGTGTTTATGATTTTATTGGCTCAAGAGCAAGGGTGGCCGGCTGTATATCTGACCTCTGGTAGCAGCGCCATGCTCTGTGCTGCCTGGATGGTTGCAGAAATCGTTGGATTGCCTTGTTTTGGCTTTGAGCCTACAGAAGATGATCATGCGCATGCAAAACGTGTGATGCCTGTCATTGCACCATTATTGTCAGCCCCTTTGATGTATCAATTGTCTTCGTCTTATGCGTCTGAAGCCTTGATGTTAGGAGAAGAGGCGCAGCCATCTGTTTTGATAGCGACAGAGCGTTTGGATGAGAAAGGCTTGGATGAAAGCCTCGATACAGCAGCTGAATTCGGTGAGCCGGCTCAAGCTTCTTCAGATGCAAAAAGCCTTGTTGCGGAAGATCAAGCAGTGGAGGCATCGATGCAGGAAGTTGATGTAGCGGATTCAGATGATGCCAGCGATGCTGTGGTAGCAACCAGCGCAAGAGGTCAAGCAGCGGAGGCATCGACGCAGGAAGTTGATGTAGCGGATTCAGATGATGCCAGCGATCTAGATGAAACAAAATCCTCAGATGAGGCAGATACATAAACGCTTGCTTAAATGGCAGGTATTTTATATCGCTTGAGTGCTATGTGTGCAGCATAGTGGTTTGAGGCGCCGAATGCGTTTAAATATGATATGTACGCATGAGACGCCTATTCTTAGCCTGAGCCTGAGAGAGAAGAGCTGCCGTCGGCGTTAAGGCCATCAGAAGAAGCAGCAAGAGGGTTCGCTATAGGCCCTAAATCGTCTGCATCGCTGTTAAAAGGCCCGTCTAAATCGTCTGCAACGCTGTTAAACCGAGCAGAGGTTGCTGTCTGCGTCGTGTCTGATTGACTAGAAGAACCAGGCATCCTGTCAAGCACCGCTTGAATGAAGCGTTTTTCCTCGCCCTCGTCGTCGGACATTGCGGCAGCCGACTCTGTGCTAGTAGAGCTGGCTCGTGATATTCCCTCGATATCCTCCTCAGTGATCCCTAGACCTGCATAGACAGAGGACGACAGGGCTTTGTACATAAGTTTTTCCATCTCCGCTCGATGTTGCTTGCGTTCTGCGGCACGTTCTCCAGACAGCCGAGTCGTTCGGCTTCTTCCTGAAAGCCAATCGCTACTTGGACTGGTTGCTGCATTCACGGCCTGTAGATCTTCTTCAAGCCTTTGGAGGGTACAAGGCCGGTCGGTGTCATCAGTGCCCCCATTGAGTCGTGCCAGAGCCTCTTCGCCCCGTATTTTTTGTGCAATGATGTGAGAGTCGCGTTCGTCTGCCGTCACAGCGTGAACAGCTTGTCGTCCAAGATGTTCTACCGTGGAGGGTATTATTGTAACCATGCCTTTTAGGCCTCTCTCTGCTCTTGCTTTCATGGAGGTGTCCGCATGGTCAATTTCAACAGAAGAAGGGCGAAGGATAATCCTGCTGTTTTTTAATGCGTAGAATTTCCCGGCTTTTGGCATATTCATGTGCTCTTTTGTCTTGCTGAGGCGATGGCGATCATCCTCGACCTTCGAGTTTCTTTGAAGGTGCTCCATGATCGCTGCTGTGTCTGCGGGGTTTTTATCCTGAAGGAACAGCGCAAGCTGTTCTGATCGCCCTGCGTCAATGCGAGCTTCTGCCCTTTTACGAAAAACGCCATCCTCACCCCAGCCTTGTTTCTCGTCAAACGCAGCTACGCCTAGGCGGAAGAATGGATTGCTTGTTGCTTTCATCACGCCTGTGAGAGCGTGCCATGTCTGCATCATCTTATTCTCTTCATCGTTTTTTAATGGCGCTCGTTCTGAGGGTCCGCTTACGCGTTCGAGGAATTCTGAAGGTTGTTTAAAATAACCGAAGATCTCGTCAGCAGGTTGAGTCATAATAGCGAATGCAGTTTCTTGGAGCGCCCTTTGTGAAGGGGGGCCTGCTTCGCCCAATGTTTTTTGCGTTGCTCTTTGCATTTCAGACAACAAACGCTGTTTATCATGCCGCTTTAAGCCGTTTACGCCTGCGAGAGTAGCTGCCGTTAGTTCATACTGGGCCCGACCTGCCCCAGTTTTATAATTAACCTGAATGCCTTTGCTTCTTGCTTCTCGTTCAGCGCCGGATATAAGCTTGGCGTTAAAAGGGTCAGGTTTGATCCAGCTCCATAGTACTGTCAGGGGAGCGGCATTTTTGAATGTAATATTTACGACCTGAACGCTGCCAGGTGGATTAGCATGGTCTGTGACTTCACTGACCAGAGTAGCACCAACGTCTTCTCGATCAACGTTTGACCTGATGTTGGCTGTTCTTGTCTCTGGATTGTAGCTGACTTGACTCTTTCCCGGGGTTTTATCGTTGGAGTTAGGGACAAACTTAGGGACGTTATTTGCCCATGTAGTGCTTCTCTTTTGCCCGTCAGTTGTTCTCTTGTTGAATTCGGTGTATGCCTTCTGGAAGTCATCATCATCATCATCCGCAGTTTCATTCAGCCAGGCCTCGCAACAGCGTGTGAGACAGGCTTCGACTGCTGGAGTTGCCATCAAGTCTTTGCTTGCTTGGATCCTGCTTTCATG
>JAAZZZ010000053.1:2606-6004 GCA_014238985.1 Gammaproteobacteria bacterium | reverse complement strand
CAGATGTCATTCTTAAGGCGACTAATGTTGATGGTATCTATGCAGAAGATCCTGCAGTGAATCCGAATGCAGAACGTTACAGTCATTTGACTTATCAGCAAGCGCTCAGTGGAGAATATGGCGTGATGGATTTAGCTGCATTTTGTCAATGTCGTGATCATGGAATGCCGTTGAGGGTTTTTAATATGCTTAAACAAGGGGCATTGTTACGTGTGGTTCAAGGTGAGGATGAAGGAACGTTGGTTGATGATGGAGCGAATATATGAGTATGGATGCATCCATAAAGCATGCTGAAGGACAGATGGAAAAGAGTCTTGCAGCGATGGTCTCGAGCTTAGCTAAAATTCGTACTGGGCGTGCACATCCTAGTTTAATTGAATCGGTTAAAGTCAATGTGTATGGATCAGACATGCCTTTATCTCAAACAGCTTCTATTGTTGTGGAAGATGCGCAAACTTTAGTGGTGACGGTATGGGATAAATCTCAGATTCAAGCTGTAGAAAAAGCAATTGTTTCCGCTGATTTGGGGCTCAATCCTGTGGTGAATGGTGAGGTGTTACGTGTGCCTATGCCTGCTTTAACGCAAGAACGGCGAGAATCTTTAGCTAAATTAGTGCGAGGTGAAGGTGAATCGTGGAAAGTGTCAGTGCGTAATGCTCGTCGAGATGTATTGGACGCGTTCAAACAGTTGAAAAAAGACAAACTCATCACAGAAGATGATGAGCGACAAGGGCAGGTACAAGCACAAAAGCTTACAGATCGTTTTATTCAGAAAATTGACGAGATGGTCTCTGAAAAGGAAGCGGATCTGCGTGCCATTTGAGTGCGAGAATGCTGTGAATTTAAAATTGAATCGACCTTCAATACCGCATCATTTAGCTGTCATCATGGATGGCAACAGCCGTTGGGCTGTCGCTCAAGGTATTTCGCGGTATAAAGGACATCTTGCCGGGAAAGAAGTGGCCTTTCAATTAATTGATGCCTGTCTTGAGCAAGGCGTATCGATTTTGACTTTATTTGTATTGAGTCAGGAAAATTTAACACGACGATCTCGATTAGAAATTAAGTATTTGTTTGATATTTTATCTAGTGCACTTGAAGCAAAATTAGATGATTTAATTGAAAAGCAAATTTGTTTGCACGTGTTGGGAGATCGTATAGGCCTACCGGCTTCTTTGTGTGCTGTATTGAACACAGCAGAGACGGCTACAGCGCATTTAAAAAAAATGAAATTGAATTTAGCGCTTAACTACAGTGGTCATTGGCATATAACGCAGTGTGTACGGCACTTTATAGAACAAAGCCAAATGACGCCAAATCTTCTTGACAGTTTTTCAGTATCAGATGTAGACGCATGGATGACTGATGCAGTGCCTGCACCTGATTTATTGATTCGTACGGGGCGAGAGCATCGATTGAGCAATTTTTTATTATGGCAATCTGCTTATGCAGAGCTCTTTTTCTCAGATGTTTTGTGGCCTGATTTTACACCGGCGCATCTAGCGGAGGCTTTTGACTGGTTTAAAAAACGGCAGCGCCGTTTTGGTGGACGCATTCAGCAGGAGGCGATGTGTGATGAATGAATTTAAACAGCGTGTTATTTCAGCTGTGGTGCTGATTGTTGGGTTGTGTGTTTTAGTGGTGGGGTTGCCAGAATTTTTGCGTCTTTGGGTGGTGTCTGCTGTGGTGGCTTATGGCTGTGTTGAGTGGTTATCTTTAGTGGGGCTGCCTAAATGGGGTGTTTGGCTTTTCTCATGTTGTGTTTTTTTGATTTTTGGTGTTTTAGCGCTCATTTTTGGGCTGTTTCATGTGTTCGACAGCAGTATGCGTGTTGGCTCAGGGTTCAATCTGTATGCTGCTTTGAACATTGGATGGTTAATATGGCCTGCTGTGAACTGTGCTGTGATTATTGCAGTGCTCTTTGGGTTAAAAGCCCATCCTGATCGAGCGCATCAACCTTGGTCTCCTTGGTTGGAATGTGTTCAAAGCGCGGTATTGTTAGGATTGTTTGGCTACGCTATTTTAGGCTTGTGGGATTTAGGGACAGGCCCGTTGTTATGGAGCTTAGGCTTGGTCTGGTTGACGGATAGCTTGGCTTATGTCATTGGAAAGCGTTGGGGGCGTGTGCATTGTTTTGCGCCAATCAGCCCGGGTAAAACGTTAGAAGGGACCTGTGCTGCAGTGTTGGGTGTGATGGTTTTTTCAGTGTTGGGTCTATCGATTTGGCAGATGTGGGGGCTTGAGACGGTGTGGCAGGCCATGGGGTTAGGGCTGTGCGCGAGTGTCGGTGCCGTGGTTGGTGATTTATGGGAAAGTGCGCTGAAGCGTCGTTGTGGTGCAAAAGACAGTGGGGCTGTGATTCCAGGGCATGGTGGTGTTTTAGATCGTATTGATGGGTTGATCTTGGCGATCCCTTGGATGTGGAGTTTATGGTCTGTATGGCGTTAGTTTGACTTGATATTCCGTCTTTATGGGCCTAGTGCAGGAGAAGCCTCATGGCCTTTTTTCATCAGATTTATAAGGCTAGGATCAGTATTTGCACGAGCTGTTGGCATGAGTTTCGTAGCGCCAGTTGCTGTGATGGCTTCGGTTTCGTGAGATTGCCTAGATGCGCTTAGGTAACAGTCACAGTTTCTAAGTAGAGTGATTGTTATGTCAGAGAGTGCGCTATCTGTTTTATCTGGAGTTGCTAGAAGGTCGCGTTCTAAGTATTGAATGATCTCTAAGGCTTCATCTATTGCCTTTGGATTATTTCGGACTTTTTTGACTGCTAATGCTTGTGTTTTTCTGAAAAAATAATCGGCTTTATCTGGATCTTGTTCATAGAGCCTTTGAAATATTGATGCTTTTTTCATTGAATAGTGAATATCATGACAATATTGATCTAGGGTATACATTTCAGTATGTGCGGGATTGTCTTGTAGTGCGGGAGGGAATTCGTTTCGTTTTAAGAGGTGATTGAGTAGGGCGTTACGAAATACACGTCCGTTTCCATCTGGGAAAGGATGTAAACGTTCTAATTGTTGAATCAGTTTGCATATGCATTTGAGTTTATTCTCTTGTTGCTTGGCGTCGTCCTGTCCTGAATTTGCTTCAATCTGCTTCATTTCATCATGGTATTCCGTCAGAAATTGTTTTATGCAGGTTGCGAGCGAATCTTTGTATGGGGCTTGATCATTTGGATTATGATTATGACGAACGCAGTATGTAATGGGAGCACTATTATCTGTGAGTGTTGTTATATATTCAGTATCAACGGTGCTTGTTTCTTCTTGCTTTTCCATTTCTTTAAGTTCTGATTCAGTTTTATCTTCACCAGTTCCATAATGATGAATTCTGATTCTTTGATCGACCCTGAGAGATAATTTAATGTATTCTTCCAACACATCAGTTGTAAA
>JAAZZZ010000053.1:0-2596 GCA_014238985.1 Gammaproteobacteria bacterium | reverse complement strand
TAAATCGAGGGCGTATACATGTGGATTCCAATGAAAAGTGTCCTGGGACTTTTATTCTATTTTTCTCTTCATGCATCACTAAATCTGTCATCGCCAATCTATGAAGCTCTTGAATGAATAAAACATCGATGGGGCCTGTGTAGTGAATCACTTTAGCAAACACTTTCTCCATGGCGGCTTTATAACCTGTTTCTCGTGCTTCAAATGCTGCCTCAAAATTCTTTTCAAATAAGTCATAGGCTAGTTTTTCACCTAATGCTGGGTTAGCCCATATGCCTTCTAACTGTGTTGATTGAGGTTGTGTGGATGTTAATGGCTCTTTTTTTGTAGGCTTTGTATCTTCAGGTTTCGCTGGAGTTTTTTTGATTAAAATCTTTATACCCCCAACGATGAGGATGCCAGCTACTAACAGGAGCATGCTACCCATGTTGATCTCCAATGATATTATAATTGGTATACAGCCAAGATTATATTTGATTAATATTAAGAAATGCTTAAATGTTTTTTTGTTTTAGGGGCTATGTGAACTGGCGTGATTGGATTTGGAAATGGTTGGGTTCAATGCATCATGTCTCAAGCAGTGCGCTGATCAATCATTCATCTCAATTCAAGTAAGAATGCTTAACATCATTTTAAAAATCCGATAGACTGTGTGAGTTTGCTTGTAGGGGTGGTTTTTTGAAAACACAATATTTTGCTTGTATCATCTTATGTTGCTGTATCAGCATTTGGGCAGCGATGGGTTTTACAGTGTCATCTGTGCATGTTGAAGGCTTAGTGCATGTTGAGCGTGCCACCTTTAATGCACACATGATGATTCATGAGGGAGATACGGTCCAACCCAATCAAGTGACACAAACAATTAAGCGTTTATATCGTTCAGGGTTTTTTAAAAATGTTCAAATATCTCGTCGTGGAAATGCCTTATGGGTACGTGTTGTAGAGCGCCCGATCATTTCTTTTGTCGGGTTTTCTGGGCAGGAAACTTTAAAGCGTGAAGAAATTGAGAAAGTGCTTTCAGATTTTAAGCTGACTGCAGGTCAGATCTATCAACCTGAAGTGTTGGATCGTGCGCGTGCAGCCATCCGTGGTTTATATGAAGACAAGAGTCAGTATAATGCAACTGTTGAGGTCAAGACAAAATTTCTGCCCAGGCAACAGGTCCAGGTTAACTTTGTGCTGAATGAAGGAGACGTTGTATCAGTACGTCATATCAAATTCATTGGAAATCAGCATGTCAGTCAGTCTGTGTTGTTGGGAGAAATGGATTTAAGTCCACATTTTTGGTCTTTTTTATCGGGCAATGATCATTTTTCGCATACAGCGCTTCAGCGCGATATCTTAAAGATTCAAAGCTATTATTTGGACCATGGTTATGTGGATGTTCAAGTGTTAGCGCCTCAAACACATTTTAATGCAGACAAATCTAAGGTTGATCTAACCCTTCGTATTAAAGAAGGCTTGCAATATCGTTTAGGGCATATTTCATTGGCGCCTGGTACGCCGCATGCAAAGGCGCTTAAGCCCTTGTTGAAGGGGATGCAATCAAATCAAATATATGTTCGGACTCGATTATTGAAATTGCTCCAAGACCTTTCAGATTATTTTCTTGAGCGTGGCTATGCACATGTTCGCGTTAAGCCTGTTTTAAACTTAGATCGAGCACATCAACGGGTGAACGTGCGTTTCACAGTTGATCCTGGGCCGCTGGTGACGGTTCGAGCCATTCGGTTTTTCGGCAATACGATTACACAGGATCGTGTATTGCGCCGAGAATTTTTACAATATGAATCTGCTTTATTTTCTTCTCGCTTGATTCAAGAGTCAGTGCGTCGTGTCAATAATTTAGGGTATGTTCGAGGTGCGCAGTGTCAGCCGGTGGATGTGACGAATCGTTTAGATACGGTTGATTTGGACTGTTTTGTTACAGAGGCTCCGTCCATTTCTATGGGAATAGCTGCAGGGTATGGTTCTCAAAATGGTGCGTTATTCCAGTTAAACTTTAGCCATCGTAGTTTATTTGGGACGGGTTATGGCGTTGATTTTTCAGCAACACGTATGCTTGCTGCGAAGAGCGCTAGTATTCGGTTAATGAATCCTTATTTTACAGACAGTGGTGTGAGCCAGGATTTTTCACTCTATGTGAATCGCTTCACGCCTTCAAAAAACAATATTTCACCTTACAGGACACAAGGATTTGGTGCAATTTTAGATTATGGAATACCGATAGCAGCAACGCATCGAATGACCCTAGGCGTAGGTGCTAAACATACCGATGTTAGGTTGGAAAGTGGTGTAGCAGACTCTATTCAAGATTTTGTCACAGCACATGGAACCGTCTTTAATGAGCTCGCAGCGCATGTGGGGGTTTCACATGATCACTTGGATGAGGCGATTTTCCCGCATACAGGCACAGCCTTTAACATTGATGCTGAGGTGGGTTTACCCATTCAGAGTGCATTACGTTTTTTTAAAGTCACAGGGCATGCAAATTGGTTTTATCCGATTGCCCACAGTGATTGGATTTTGCAAGTCAACGGAGGGGCGGGTTATGGGCGCAGTTATGGTCGTTATGGGACTGAGCTGCCGTTCTTTA
>JAAZZZ010000052.1:5872-6120 GCA_014238985.1 Gammaproteobacteria bacterium | reverse complement strand
CACCTCTGGTAAGGCCGTTAAATCCGCTGGTAAGAACTCACCGACTGGTGCTGCGCCATCTTTTGAATAACCAAGCATCTCAAGGATTTTATCGAGGGCTATATCCCGTGCTGTAACTGAGGTGCCATCATGTGCTGCAGGTTGTGATGCTAGAGATGCTGCTGGAACTGCTGCTGCTGTAGTTGAGTTACCAGAAGTGAAAAGATCATTTCCAGATTGCATAGTTGCTGCAGGTTGTACTGAAGGTT
>JAAZZZ010000052.1:0-5862 GCA_014238985.1 Gammaproteobacteria bacterium | reverse complement strand
GTATTGAATCGCCTAACAAAGCTATTGGTAGAAGTTGGACAGCATCCTCTTCTGATGTTGCTTCTGGCGCGAATGGGTGCCTCTGCTGCTCAGCTAGATGCTCTTCTATGGTTTGACCATTAATCAAAAGCTTTTCCGTTCTAAAAACCCAGCTCTCTGTATCTTCTGTATCTTCTTGAGTGCTGAACGGGTTTTGTGCTGATGCGTTTGCATTTAAAAAACTCAGCGCTTGATCTGTATTTCTACCCATGTCTCTAGGCATAGTTTCTGCTGTTGCTTTCAGATCATTTTGTAAGCGTTGGTGAGGGGGCCCTTGTTGATTTGTTCCTTGATAATCAGCATCTAAGCATCTTTTTTCATCTGTTGAGAGGGATGCAAACACTTGATTGAGGGCTTGAGTATGCGCTGTTGAGCTATCTACTTGTTGTAAATGAAGCACCATTTTGATACGCGTATTCTTTGCATTGACCCCTATTGTGTCCTCAAGAGGTTCCCCATTAATCTTCAGGCGGTCAGAACTCAGGAGATTTTTGACAGTCCCAAAAAATGCTGTCTGCTCCGGATTGTACTGTGCGATTATTTCTGCTTGTAAAAGTTTAAGCGCTTTCGGGCTATCTGATGATGATGTTTTTTCAGAAAGATCATTTTGTAAGCGTGTGTGAGGGGCCCCTAGTTCATTTGTGCCTTGATAATCAGCATCTAAGCATGTTTTTTCAACATCTGAGAGGGATGCAAACACTTGATTGAGGGCTTGAGTATGCGTTAAGCAACCGTCAGAGTTAAGTACGTTTTCTAAAGCTTTCGCTATTTTGGACAGTGTGGTGTCTGAGGTTGCTCCATGTCGTGTAGAGTGACCCTCAACGTGTATTGAAGCGCGCAGGGCATATTCACTCTGGACGATTTTCAAGTCTTGAGAGTCTAATGCATTTTTTTGATCTGGGGCACAGTTTGGGTGTGCTTTAAGGTCTTTTGTCAATGCATTGGCTTCTTGACCAACATAATAATTTCCAAGCCATGCGTGTTCATCGGGTGTGAGTTGAGTGAATGCCTTTTCAAAGTTAGCAGCGTTTAATATTTTATCGTATATGGCTGTTAATTTTTGCGTTCTTGCTTCCTGCGCGGTTGTATAGATTGCAAAGGTTTTTGGAAATAATCTGGATGCATGCTTATCAATTGATTGAAATGCGTAGGATAGGCCACGCACAGCCATGATTAGACCTAAAGCGGCTGTTGCTACAGCTGCTAATGCTATAAATGCACTCCAACCTGTTAAAGTTGCAGTTGTAATGACACTCGTGATGACGGGGATACCGAAGTAGCTTGCGCCAGCAATGACAGCTGCTCCAATCAGTGTTAATACGCCTGAAGCTATATTTTTGTATTGAGTCAGTTTTGACCTCTTTTTGTCGATTTTATCCATCAAGCTCGTGCTGTTTACTAAAATATCATGGAGCAGCGGCTGTGGGATGATGTTATCTATTGTTTGTGTAAGCGCGCTGATAGGTTTTGCTTTTTTATTCAACAAGTATACTGCCACTCTCAGCAGACCAGCTACACCTCCTGTGATAGCTGCAACCGAACCGATTGTGGTCATCGGTACGCCCAATAGAGCACCTGTACTTGCTCCAGCAATCAAATTTGCGATAAAAATTGCGCTACCGGATACAGCGATTATTGTGAGTGTCCAGAAAAGCTTTGATGTCATACTTGCTAAGGCTTTTTTCCTTGCTATCTTTAATGCTGCCCATTGATATTTTTCTGTTGAAACAGTGACATCCTCTGTTTGCAGGGCATGTACAATAGCGCAATCTACAAATCCAATATCTGAAGTAGGACTGTATGCTCCTCCAGGAGAGAGGTATGCTAATTCTACGATATCGTCAAGCAACTTTTGTGTTTCTGGTGATAGCATGCCGGTCTGCGTTTTGATCTGATTTTTGAGCTTCGTTTTTAATTGATACTTTGCAATTTCGTCGAATTTTTTAGACGATGTTACTCCATAATTAGTAGGAGACGCATCCAAAGGCCTTACCTGCAGATCCTCTTCGCTCGATACATCTTCTGTTACGCTCGATACCTTTTCTGTCTTTTGACCTGCGCTTCTAAAGTCAGCTAAAATATCCGGGTTTTCAAGTAGGTAGATTAAATTTTCAGGGTCTGATAAAGCCAAGCTAATATCCCGGATGATCTGATTTCGATCAAAACCCGCTATGATCTCATAATCAAATGGAGTTGCCACTTTTGTGGCAAGACTTAAGGCTACCTTTGCTGCAGGTCCTGCAGACTCTCCAGGCTGTGTAGCCTTTGAAAAAGCGTCAGCAGCATGACAGCATGCTAGTTTTTCTAAATTGAATTTTAATGCATCGAGTGTCTCTGTTCTGCTCATAATGTTGATGTCCTTTAAAATAAATTGTAAGTCACGTGTTGGATATTTTTGATTGTTTAGCTTACATATATTCAATTAATCATGTAATTTTCAAATTACTAGTGTCTTTATTATATCGCCTTCTTCTTAAGGCAATATTAAGTGATTCAAATATTTTTTATTTTGATCGCTGTAGTATAGTTGATGTATGGATTTTATGTTCATTGGGCGAAAAAACTTTTTTCTTAAAAAGTCTTGTTTTTCAGGCGCTTAGGCGTTTTGGGTGCTGTGAAGCCCGGGCATGATTCAACCTAAATATTAATATGTGGTGAATTTATGCATTCTGAATGCTCAAGCGTGTTTGTTGATTCAACACGTGCGGTCAGTTGACTGTGTTGAAAATGGACTTGAATGACATCGCCTTTGGCGCTGTTTTGAGCTGTTGTGATGGGGTTTTGGTGTGTATCGGTCACGCGCGCATAGCCACGAGAGAGGGTGTGTAGAGGGCTTAAGGTGTTCAACATATTGGCGTATTGTGCCAGTTGGGTGTGTGCGCGTTCAAGGTGTTGCGTTGCATGGCTGATTAAATGTTTGAGTTGATGTGTCAGGGTCTGTTGCGTGAGTTGTATGTGTGATGAAGGCGTTTGATTGAATAGGGCGTGCGTGCGTGTGTTGAGGGCATATTGGGCCCGTTGTTGAAAGGCGTGCCAGGCTTGATGTAGGCGTTGTTCGAGGTGATCACAGGCCTGCTGTTGTGTGGTGAGACGCTCACGCGGGTGCTGACAGCGCAGCGTGAGGTGTTTGAGCAGTTGGCTTGCCTGACTAAAATGCCTTTGAATTGAGTGTAATAAGGTGTGTTGCGTGTCTCTGAGTTTTTGGAAGAGTGCTGTTTGGTCGGGGGTGCAGGTTTCAGCTGCTGCAGAGGGGGTGGGAGCGCGTTGATCGGCGACAAAATCTGCAATGGTGGTGTCGATTTCGTGCCCAATACCGGTGATCAGTGGAATGGGGCAAGCTGCAATGTGTTGGGCTAACGCTTCGTCATTAAAGCCCCATAAATCTTCGTACGCACCACCACCGCGAGCCAGAATCAGCACCTGTGCTTGTGCATGATCGATGGCCGATTGTAAGGCTTGAATTAAGCTTTTTGGGGCTTCTGCTCCTTGAACAATGGCTGGGTAGAGGATGACGCGCCCCATAGGGTAGCGACGTTTAAGCACTGCAATGATGTCTTGAATGGCAGCGCCTGTCGGTGAGGTGATGAGGCCGATGGTGTGTGGTAATACCGGGAGGGGTTGTTTATGTTGAGGGTCAAATAGGCCGGATTGACTGAGGCGTTTTTTGAGGTCTTCAAAGGCCTGATAAAGCGCACCTTGCCCGAGGGGTTCAATGTGGTCGATGATCAGCTGATAATTGCCACGTGGTTCATACAGGCTTACATGGGCTTGAACACAGATCTGTAGGCCTTCTTTCAGTTGAATGGCGCTGTTGAATTGTTTGGCGCGAAACCAGGCGCAAGCGACCTGTGCATGTGTGTCTTTGAGGGTGAAATAGGCATGTCCAGAGCGTGGAATGGTGAGGTTTGAGACTTCACCTTGAATCCAAAGTGTTGGAAACTCAGACAAACACTGTTTAATGTTTCGATTGAGGGTGCTGACGGACCAAGGGTCTTTACGAGACGCACAGCTGGGGGTTGTGTGGCAGGTTGGGTACATCAGGCGGGGACATCCTCTGAAGCGCCCCACTCAATGACCAATGGGCCCAGCGTATCGCCTGTTTGCTCATTATGTGCGCGATGGCTGCCATCACAGTAGGGGAATTTTTGAGATTGCCAGCAGCGGCAATACGCGGTTTTGCCGGATGGCTGTGCAGACTCAACGCAACGGTTGGGGTGTGCGCTTTGATTGATGGGTTTCACGGGTTGCTCCACAACAGGGTGAGTGAAGGAGTGTAATGTGATTACAGTATTGAGTGCAAGTGCATGGCCTTGCCTGCAAGGTCGGTTTTGTTCAGAAGTATGTGCCCAAGGTATGATTAAATGACTCCATTTTAAATGCGTGAGTTATTGTTTACAGGCAGGCCTTTTGATTGATCTGAGGGGCGTTGTGTGAATGTGTGCGGCTTTTAAATGGTGTTCAAAACACGCAGTGGAGTCTCATACACTCAAATTTTTAATCGTTTTGGCGTGTTTATGTGGTGCTGTTGTCTCGCTTGATGGTTTTCAACAGTTTTGTAAAGGGTTGATGCTTTGAGGTTGGGTTAGATGAGGGTGATCGGCGCGTGTGCTTCATGTGGCTGGATGCTGATCTGAGTGGTTGAGTCTGATGAATATAGTGCTCGGTTTGGCCGTCATTCTGCTATTTGTTTGAGTTTGATGTGTCTTAGATAGGGTCTTGCTTGTGCTGAATCAGTTGAGATTGGCTTTCAGCCTGCTGATCATGTGCAGTAGCAGTGGTACGCGCCTCAATCACCTCTGCTGCACGTGCATGTGTTTGCAGAGGGATATAAAGGGATACCGATTATCTGTTTAGTGTAGCAGTCCTGCTGTGATGCTTATCCGTAACGAATTGTTTTAATGATGTCAGCGTGTGGGCGTCAACACGACCAATATATAGAGAACGTAATTCTTTGTTTAACGTTAAATGCTTATGATCTTCAATAAAGTCCGTGAAATTATTCAGATACGCGCTGTTTAATGGTTTTACATCTTTTTTTAATAAGGTTGAAGCATCGCCAGATTGAATCGCATCATCTAGCTTTACGTAATATAGGCTCTGTTTTTTCTAATCTTTCTAATTGATCCGGGCCTGGTTGTTTTTGCGCAGCTTGCACAGCTATAGTTGATCTTGCTGGTGCTACGTCCGTGGCAGGCCGCCTTGAGTGCGATTCTGCTGGAGCAACTTGATTGCTTTCTGGAGTATCTGACTCTGTAAAAAAACCTATTATGCTACGTTGTATAGAAGAGCAACTTTCCATGAATAGAGTCAATCCCTCCTGGATCAATGTGTTGTATTGTCCTAAATAAATGCCCTCTTCTGCTCCGGTATCAGGGATATTCTGAATATCGAGCATGTTATCAAAAAACGCATTGAGCTGAAGCAGTTTATATAGAGCTCCGCATACAGTCATTAAGAGTAGTGCTAGAGGTGCGTGTGCGATCAATCCAGCTAAGAGCGTTGGTGTGGTGCTTAAGTTCATGAATAAAGGTGCTAAAAAAGTTAATCCACCTAAGACGAACGGAATCGCAATGAGCATGGCTGTGTTTTTTTCTGAAGATTGAAACTGCTCCATTCTTGCGCGTACAATCTGTTGTGTTTGATCGTGCGTGAGCAAGGTCATAAAGCTTCTAAATACGACACTATTATGTAGCGTTTCACTACTGTGTTTGATTTGCTCAACATAGTTGAATTGAATATTGGCGTTTGATGATTCAGTATCTAAAACTGTGCCTTTTTTTACGCTCTGAAGTATTCTTTTAGCACCGTTGGCTTTTCCTCCAC
>JAAZZZ010000051.1 GCA_014238985.1 Gammaproteobacteria bacterium | reverse complement strand
TGTTTTCTATGCAATATATCGATTAAAGTTACCCACCACGCTCTTTGATCACTTGCTCAGCAATATTCGCAGGTGCTGCTGCATACTGTGAAAATTCCATACTATAATTTCCACGCCCCTGAGTGGCTGAACGCAAATCAGTTGCATAGCCAAACATTTCAGCTAACGGTACATCAGCTGTAACAGCTTTGCCCATGGGCGTATCTTCCATTCCAGCAATTAACCCACGACGACGATTCAAATCACCGACAACATCGCCCATATATTCTTCCGGCACGACAACTTCAACCTTCATGACCGGCTCCATGAGGACAGGATCAGCACATTTTGCCCCGTCTTTAAAAGCGATAGACCCAGCGATTTTAAAAGCCATTTCACTGGAATCAACATCATGGAAGGAGCCATCATACAGGGTAACCTGAACATCTTCAACAGGATATCCTGCTAAAATACCATTTTTCATCTGTTCTTGGATACCTTTATCCACTGCAGGGATATATTCTTTTGGAATCACACCCCCAACAATCTTGTTAATAAACTCATAACCTTCCCCAGGTTCTCTGGGCTCAAGTTTAATCCATACATGTCCATACTGACCACGTCCACCTGTTTGACGAATGTATTTAGCCTCTTGTTCCACTGGTTTACGAATTGTTTCTCGATAAGCCACTTGGGGATTTCCGACACTCGCTGCTACTGAAAATTCACGTCGTAACCGATCAACAATCACTTCTAAATGTAATTCACCCATACCTGAAATAATTGTTTGTCCAGACTCTTCGTCTGTTTGAACTCTAAATGATGGATCCTCTTGTGCCAAACGACCTAAAGCAATGCCTAATTTTTCTTGGTCTGCTTTTGTATTGGGCTCCACAGCAACTGAAATCACTGGATCGGGAAACTCCATCTTTTCTAGCGTCACAACATTATTTAAATCACATAAAGTATCCCCTGTACTGACAGCTTTCAAACCGATTGCTGCAGCAATATCACCCGCATACACTGACTTAATTTCTTTACGTTCATTTGAATGCATTTGAACAATACGACCAATGCGTTCTTTTTTATCTTTCAAGGCATTATATACAGCATCTCCACTGGAAAGCTTTCCAGAATACACCCTAAAGAAAGTTAATGTTCCGACAAAAGGATCTGTTGCAATTTTAAAAGCCAATGCTGAAAAAGGCTCATCGTCAGATGCATGCCTGACAGCCTCAGAACCCTGAGCATCATTTAATACTCCCTTAACAGGCGGAACATCTATCGGAGAAGGCAAATACTCAATCACTGCATCTAGCACTGCTTGCACACCCTTGTTTTTAAAAGCAGAACCACAAAATATTGGGAAAATCTCATTTTCAATGACACGCTGACGAATGCCTTCACGAATTTGCTCAGGCGTTAAATCTCCCGCCTCTAAGTAAGCCTCCATTAAACTCTCTGAAGCTTCAGCAGCAGATTCAAGCAGGTGTTCTCGCCATTTGTTACAAGATTCAACCATGTCACTCGGAATATCGCCCGTTTCATAGCTTGCGCCCTGATCTGCTTCATTCCAGAAAATCGAACGCATTTTGAGTAAATCAATCACCCCAATAAAACTATCTTCTTGCCCAATAGGCAACTGCATTGGCACAGTGTTAGCGCCCAGTCGATCTTTGACTTGATCAACAACTCGCATAAAATCAGCACCTGCCCGATCCATTTTGTTTACAAAACCAATACGCGGCACTTTATAGCGATTTGCCTGACGCCAAACGGTTTCTGATTGTGGCTCAACCCCTCCAACTGAACACAACACCACGACAGCACCATCTAAAACGCGTAGAGATCTCTCAACTTCAATCGTAAAATCAACGTGCCCTGGAGTGTCAATAATATTGATTCGATGTTCTTTAAACTGGCGATCCATACCAGACCAAAAACATGTGGTTGCAGCAGCTGTAATCGTAATGCCGCGCTCTTGTTCCTGCTCCATCCAGTCCATAACAGCTGTGCCGTCATGAACTTCACCCAGTTTATGCAACAAACCTGTATAAAATAAAGCACGCTCAGTGGTTGTGG
The DNA here is from genome assembly GCA_014238985.1 of Gammaproteobacteria bacterium. Classification (GTDB taxonomy): domain Bacteria; phylum Pseudomonadota; class Gammaproteobacteria; order Comchoanobacterales; family Comchoanobacteraceae; genus UBA729. The sequence goes on along the minus strand of JAAZZZ010000051.1, from coordinate 4,086 downwards.
TCTTACCTGCGTCCACATGCGCTGAAATTCCAATGTTACGATATAATTCAATAGGAGTTTCTCTACTCATCCTACTCCCCTCTGCTTCATATTCGCAAATGCCATATTAGCACGTGCCATTTTATGCATGTTTTCGCGTTCATTCGCTGTGCTTCCACGCCCTTCTAATACATCCAAAAATTCTTGCGCAAGACAATTAAAAATAGTGCCTTGACGTTTACGCGCATACTGAATTAACCATCTAAAAGCAAGTGTAATGCGCCGCTGTGCTTGAACAACTACAGGCACTGGATAGGTTGCGCCTCCTAAACGCTTAGTTTTAACCTCAACTTCAGGCCCAGCTTTTTGTATCAAAGCTTCAAAAAGCTCCACTACCGCTTTTTGCTTTGCATCACCTGTCAATGGCCCCTGTGTTTTTTCAATCACCAGGTCAATAGCGCAACATAAATGCTTATAAGCAACACTATACTTACCATCTTTCATTAGCATATTTGAAAACTGTCTCACCAAAACACTGTTATATTTTCGATCAGGTAATAATCTCTTACACTTAGCTTCTTTTCTTTGGCGTCTAGGCATGACTCATTTTCTCCACTATAATTTATTTCTTGTCACGTTTCGTGCCATACTTTGAACGACCTTGCTGTCGACCCGAAACACCTGCCGTATCCAACACCCCTCTCACAATATGATACCGCACCCCTGGCAAATCTTTGACACGCCCTCCACGAATTAAGACGATTGAGTGTTCTTGAAGATTATGTCCTTCACCGCCAATGTAACTTGTAACTTCAAAACCATTAGTAAGCCTTACACGGGCTACCTTTCGAAGCGCCGAGTTAGGTTTTCTAGGCGTTGTCGTATAAACACGAATACAAACTCCACGCCGTTGTGGACAACCTTTTAAGGCCGGCACAGTCGTTTTTCGTTCTTTACGAATGCGCCCCTTTCGAATCAATTGTGAGTTTCTTGGCATTAACCCTCCAATAACGATGTCTACTAAAAAATCAGTCAATTCTACTGATGTAACTTTGCCCTGTCAAGCAACCTCAACCAATATATATAGCATCAATACCATTATTTCATACATTGATTCAAAAAAGATACTATACAATATTTTCCGCACACATAACGCATGCTTTATAATGCATACAACACTTTAAATTATAACATCAATCATCTTTCACAATTGCTTGATCCGGCCCTACATGTTCATCCACCACAGAAGCCCGTAAGGCTGCCCCTAGCGCCTCCTCGGTATTTTGAGCATCTTTCTGTCCATGTGGCATGTCAAAATCAAAAGCTATGTCTTTATCTGAAGGTTTTTTGCGCATATGATGTGTATAACCAGTCCCTGCTGGAATCAGCCGTCCTAACATCACATTTTCTTTCAACCCTCGTAGGGGATCAATTCTTCCAGAAAAAGCCGCATCAGTCAAAACACGTGTCGTTTCTTGAAATGATGCAGCAGAAATAAAGGACTCTGTTGACAATGAAGCTCTGGTAATGCCGAGCAATATAGGCCGAGCTGTTGCTAACGTTTTATTTTGTTGCGTCAAATCCATATTTCCTTCTAAAAAGCGAGATGCTTCAATTCGCTCACCTACTGCAAAATCAGAATCTCCAGAATCTTGAATGATCACTTTTCTTAACATTTGACGAATAATCACTTCAATGTGTTTATCATTAATGTGCACACCTTGTAATCGATACACTTCTTGCACTTCGCTCACAATGTAATCTGCGATAGCGGCTAATCCTAATAGTCTTAAAATCGCTTGAGGATCACTGGGACCATCTACCAATAACTCACCTTGTTCAACGCGCTCACCTTCAAAAATCAAAATACTGCGCCATTTTGGAATGCTTTCTTCATGGGTGGTCTCATCATCAGCAGTGATCACTAACTTACGTTTATCTTTTGTCTCTTTTCCGAAACTCACCACACCACTGATCTCAGCTAGAATAGCAGGATCTTTAGGTTTTCGCGCTTCGAATAGTTCAGCAACACGCGGTAATCCTCCAGTGATATCTCTCGTTTTAGAACCTTCCTGTGGAATACGTGCAATCACATCGCCAATTCCAATGTGATCACCTTGCATAGCATTAACCACAGTACCAGGTGCTAAAAAATAATTTGCAAGTTGCCCAGAAACCTCTAATGCCTTGGGTTTTCCTTTTTGATCCAAAATTGAAACCATTGGTCTAAAATCTTTCTTTTTACGCCCTTTTTGATCAGCAGCAATGACAACAGTCGAACTGACACCTGTCATTTCATCTGTTTGATTAATACACGTTATCCCTTCAACTAAATCAATAAAGTCTAACTTTCCTTTAACCTCAGCAATAATTGGATGGGTGTGTGGGTCCCATTCAGCAACAATTTGACCTGCAGATACAGAATGACCATCCTGCACCTTCAGCTGCGCACCATAAGGCAAACGATAACGTTCACATTCAACACCTTTCGTGTCAATCACCGTTAAAGATCCTGATCGAGAGATCACCACTGCATAACCATCTTTATGCTGAACCAGCCTGACATTATGAATATGCATCACCCCCTCATTCTTAAGTTGAATATTATCAACTGCTGTGGCTCTTGATGCAGCACCCCCAATATGGAATGTCCGCATTGTCAACTGAGTTCCTGGTTCGCCAATAGATTGTGCAGCGATCACCCCAACAGCTTCTCCATGGTTCACTAAATGCCCACGTGCTAAATCCTGGCCATAGCATTTCGCACAAACACCATAGGCTAATTTGCAATGAATCACTGAACGCACCAACAGTGCATCAATACCATGCCGTTCAATCTGCGTGAATGCTTCATGATCAATGAGAGCGCCCTTAGACAAAATGAGTTCGCCTGAATCTGTGTGAATATCCTTTGCACATACGCGCCCTATCGCACGCGCACGCAATGGCACAACAACTTCACCGCCTTCAATTAAAGCTCGCGTCTCAAGACCCAGGTCAGTACCACAATCATCAAGCTTGATGACCACATCTTGTGCAACATCAACTAAACGTCGAGTTAAATACCCAGAATTCGCTGTTTTCAGCGCCGTATCAGCTAAACCTTTACGTGCTCCATGTGAAGAAATAAAATACTGCATCACATCAAGACCTTCTCTAAAATTTGCAGTAATGGGCGTTTCAATAATAGTCCCATCGGGCTTAGCCATCAAACCCCGCATTCCAGCCAGCTGACGCATTTGTGCAGCTGAGCCTCTTGCCCCCGAATCAGCCATCATGAAAATTGGGTTGAATGAATCTTGTATGATTTCCTTACCTGAACTGGTCTTAACAGATTGTTTTGAAATCTTATCCATCATGACTTTAGCCACACGTTCATTGGTGGCCGACCATATGTCAACCACCTTATTATATCGTTCACCTTCAGTGACCAAGCCCGTGTTAAACTGCTGTGCAACCTCTTTAACTTGCTGTTCAGCTTCCTGAATCAACGAAGATTTTTCATCAGGCACAATAAGATCTTCAATGCCAATAGATGTGCCAGAATGGGTTGCATATTGAAAACCTAAGTACATCAACTGATCTGTCAACATCACCGTCTTTTTATTTCCCAATTTGGTATAGCACATCTGTAGTAACTCAGCCGATGTTCGGCTCTTAAAGACGCAATTGACAGAATTGAAAGGTATACCTTCCGGCAAAGCATCCCATAACAAGACACGCCCAACAGTTGTATCTACCATGGTATAAGGTAATTTTAACAGTTGATCTTGTAAAACATCTGATTCAACATCATCTGTTATAGTGATATTAGGCAAACGAATCTGAATACGCGCTTGCAAATCAACTTGTTCATTCTCAAAAGCTAACCTCATATCAGATACATCTGCAAACACCATCCCTTCGCCTTTAACATTCAGAGATTCACGCGTTAAATAATAGAGCCCTAACACAATATCATGTGTTGGAGAAATAACAGGCTCTCCATTTGAAGGTGATAAAATATTATTTGTGGACATCATTAAACAACGTGCCTCAAGCTGTGCTTCATAGGTGAGCGGCACATGTACTGCCATTTGATCCCCATCAAAATCAGCATTATATGCT